>NZ_JRNG01000027.1:0-4596 GCF_000759055.1 Corynebacterium tuscaniense DNF00037
CCCCACCGCGGGGTTGCCGGCCGTTTCTTCATTTATGCTGGACTGCATGTCTGCGTCTTCACCGGTTCTCATCGTCGGCCTGGGTAACCCCGGCACCATCTATGCGCAAACCCGCCACAATGCGGGAGCCATGCTTGTCGACGAACTCTTGGACCGCACCAGCCCCATGCCCGCGCAGCTGAGCGTGCACAAGAAGACAAACACCGAAGTCGCCGAACTCACTGCCGGGCGCCTAACCAACCGCCGCACAATCCTGGCCCGCACCCGCGGCTTCATGAATGTCTCCGGGGGCCCAGTTAAAGCTCTGGCCAGCTACTACGGAATCAAGCCTACGGACATCTACATCATCTACGACGAACTCGACCTCGACTTCGGCCACGTCAAACTCCGCTTGGGCGGTGGCGACCACGGCCACAACGGACTGAAGTCCGTGACTAAATCCCTGGGCACCCCGAATTACAACCGTCTCGCCATCGGCATCGGCCGCCCACCCGGCCGCCAGGCACCGGCCGACTACGTGCTCAAGCCATTCAGCAAACAAGAGTCCGCCGAACTTCCCATCACGCTCGCTAATGCCGCCGTCGAACTCCTCGCTGCCCTTTAAGGAGATGCGCTACTGCCCCAGCAGTTTCGCCTCAATCTCGACCGCTGGCCCCTCGGCCAGCTTGCCCACGAAGTCCTCACCCACCAAGCAATAGGCATGGTCCGGGTCGCAGCGCAGCGATTTTTGCATGGCATTCAGATGCGGGTACAGCGGCGGAAGGTTCTCGTGCTCACGCGTAAAGCGGGTCTCCACACCACGCGCATAGCGTCCAGAAAAGGCACGGGTGGACACAGACTCCCCGCCCTCGCGCAAGAGGGAACGGTTGCGGTCGGAGGTGCCGGCTTCGTCAGCAAGCAAGAAAGCACTTCCGCAGGCGACAGACGTTGCGCCCCACTCGATGAGGCGCTCCACGTCCTCGTGCGTGCGCGCACCACCAGCGGCGATGAGGGGAACGTTGACGTGGCGGAAGATGCCGTCGAGAAGCCTCTCGAGTGGCCGTGCATCCGGCTCCTCCGCTAGCGTCCACGTGGAGCGGTGACCGCCGGCCTTGGGGCCTTGCACGATTAGGCCATCCGCGCCCCGCTCGGTCGCTTTGAGCGCGTCCACCTCGTTCGTGACCGTCACCCACGCCTGAATGCCTGCGTCATGGATGCGGCGGAACTCTTCCTCCGTGAAGCAGCCGAAGGTGCAGGAGATGATGGTGGCGCGGCCATCGGCCAACGCCAGCCCGAGTTTGTCGTGGAAGCCGAACGTGTAGTCCGGCTCAGGGATCTCCGCACCCAATTCAGATGCGATCGCCTCGAGATCCTCCCGGAGTGGCTCCTCGCGCTGCGGGTAGAAGAGGTTCACACCAAACGGCTCCTCGACGCGCGACAGTTCCTCGCGCGCCTGATCAAGCGAGCACGTGCCCCACGCAAGGAAGCCGAAGCCAACGGCATTGACCAGCTCCGGGGTGCTCGGGCCGCCCGCCATGGGGGCAGCGATGACGCGGGGCAAACGTGCGGGAAGTTCAGGTGGCATGGGGTCCACCTTAACGCCCACCTCCCATAGACTTGGCACCGTGTTTGATTTTCTGCGCCGCTTGTTTTCTTCTTCCCCCGCACCGGCCCCCGCCCAAGACCGTGGCTTTGACCTCGCCGCGATCGACGCCGAGTGGCTCATCGTCGGCCTGGGTAACCCCGGCGCACAATATGCCGCCACCAGGCACAACGTGGGATATATGGCGCTCGACGAGCTTATCGACGCTCCCCTACAGCCGCTTCCCGGCATCAAAGCCCACGGCCTCATGGTGCCGGACACCAACGCCTTTGCGGTGCGTTCAACGACCTACATGAACCTCAGCGGAGAAGGTATTGCCCCTGTGGCTGAAAAACTTGGGATTCCGCCGGAGCGCATCGTGGTCCTCCACGACGAGCTGGACCTACCCGCAGGGAAAGTGCGCGTGAAACTAGGCGGAAATGAGAACGGCCACAACGGCCTGAAGTCCCTGACCGAGCATCTGGGTACCCGCGATTACATCCGCGTGCGCATCGGCATTGGCCGCCCACCGAAGGGCACCCCGGTCCCCGACTGGGTTCTTGGCCCTGTCAAGGACAAGGGCCTTGACGTGCAGATCGCCCTGGCTGCGGAGTCTGCCCGACTCGTCGTCACTCAGGGCCTCCAGCGCGCGCAGAACGAGATCCACGCGAGAAACTAGCCTCGCAACTTCCCGGCGTACTCCTCCAGCCGGTCACACAGTGCGGCGAGCTCCGTCGCGCGGTGCGGCATCGGATTGAAGCCATCGCGCATCTCCATCGCCTGGATGAAACCAAGCTGCTCGCGCACGTCGTGCATGTGGAAGTTCGACGCAATCTGGCGCCAGTGCTCGATCGCGCGGACGGCACCGAGGCTGCCGTAGCCGACGAAGGCGATGGGCTTGCCCACCCACTCCGGCCCCAGGGTATCCACGGCATTCTTCAGTGCGGCCGGCACGGAGTGGTTGTACTCCGGAGTGATGAAGATGAACCCATCGCAGGAATCAACGGCCTGGGACCAGCGCGTGACCTCAGGGTTGTCGTACTGCTTGTTCATGAGCATGGGCAGCCCTGCGCCGTCGTAAAGCGGGAGCTCAAAATCTGCAAGGTCGATGAACTCATACTCGAAGCCTTCGCGCTCCCCGATATTCTCCCGCAGCCAGGTGGCAACCTTCTCCGCGGTGCGCCCCTTTCGGATGGATCCGATGATCACGCCGATTTTCATGTGTCTCCTTCAGTTCTCGCATGTTCGTGTGCTTTCCTACCTTAATAACGCTCCCAGGCTAGTTATCTTCCCGCCACTCAAGCGACTACCCTCTACAGGTCATGAGCACCGTTTCCGAGGCCGCCCGCCGCCGCACATTCGCCGTCATCGCCCACCCGGACGCCGGTAAGTCGACGTTGACGGAGGCACTCGCACTGCACGCGCACGTCATTTCGGAGGCTGGCGCGGTGCACGGCAAAGGCAACCGCAAGGCGACGGTGTCTGACTGGATGGAGATGGAGAAGGATCGCGGCATCTCCATCGCCTCCTCCGCCCTGCAGTTCGAGTACGCGCCGGAGGGCCACGACGGCGAACCCTACGTGATCAATCTCGTGGACACCCCAGGTCACGCGGATTTCTCCGAGGACACCTACCGTGTGCTCTCCGCGGTCGATGCCGCAGTCATGCTTATCGACGCCGCCAAGGGCCTCGAGCCCCAAACCCTCAAACTCTTCCGCGTCTGCAAGGCCCGTGGTCTGCCGATCGTTACTGTGATCAACAAATGGGACCGCGTCGGACGCGAGCCTCTTGAGCTTGTCGACGAAATCGTCACCGAAATCGACCTCCAACCCACCCCCCTTTACTGGCCCGTTGGCGAAGCCGGTGACTTCCGTGGCCTCGCTCACGTCAACGCCGACGGTGAGGCGGACCAGTACATCCACTTCACCCGCACCGCCGGCGGTTCCACCATCGCGCCGGAAGAATACTTCACCCCGTCCGACGCCGCAGCCAAGGAGGGTGACGCCTGGGACACCGCTGTTGAGGAAGCTGAACTGCTGGCCGCCGACGGTGCCGTCCACAGCCAAGAACTCTTTGAGCAGTGCGTCACCTCGCCGCTGATCTTCGCCTCCGCGATGCTCAACTTCGGCGTGCACCAGATCCTGGACACCCTATGCGCTATCGCCCCAGCCCCGGAGGGCCGCGCATCGGACCCGAAGGCCATCGAGGCTGCCACTGCTGGTGGCAGCCAGGCCATCGACCCGGTGCGTGAGGTCGGCGATGACTTCTCCGGCGTGGTGTTCAAGGTCCAGGCTGGCATGGATAAGAACCACCGCGACACCCTCGCATTCATGCGCGTTGTCTCCGGCGAATTCGACCGCGGCATGCAGGTCACACACGCCCAGTCTGGCCGCAGCTTCTCCACCAAGTACGCCCTCACCGTCTTCGGTCGCGACCGCGACACCGTGGAAACTGCCTTCCCTGGCGACATCATCGGCCTTGTCAACGCCGGTTCACTTGCCCCCGGCGACACCATCTACGCCGGCAAGAAGGTCCAGTTCCCGCCGATGCCCCAGTTCGCGCCGGAGCACTTCCGCACTCTGCGCGCCAAGTCCCTGGGCAAATACAAGCAGTTCCGTAAAGCACTCGAGCAGCTTGACGCGGAAGGAGTCGTGCAGATCCTCCGCAACGACCTGCGTGGTGATGCTGCCCCCGTCATGGCCGCCGTCGGCCCCATGCAGTTCGAAGTCATGCAGGCCCGCATGGAAAACGAATACAACGTCGAGACCGTGGCCGAGCCCATCCCCTACTCCGTGGCTCGCCGCACCGACGCCGAATCCGCCCCGGAGCTGGGTCGCCAGCGTGGCGTAGAAATCTTCACCCGCACCGACGGCGAACTCATCGCCCTGTTCGGCGACAAGTGGAAGCTCGCCTTCATTGAGAAGGAGCACCCTGAGCTCACCATGGAGCCCCTCGTCGCCGACTAGGCCAGCCCCTCTGAGGCAAGCTCACCCCTTACTAGTGCACTCAGTTGTACTGCCCCGATAGGTCGGTGC
>NZ_JRNG01000028.1:0-54628 GCF_000759055.1 Corynebacterium tuscaniense DNF00037
TTTCGGGGGCAAGTTCACACCCAGGGTGGGTTCTTTATTGCCAAAAACACCCACGAGAGGAGGTGAACCACGGTGTCCCAATACGAGAGCGACTGGTACGAGCAGGTGCGACAGCTCTTGGCGAAAGACGAGGCAGTCAAGCCGTTGAAAGAGAGGAAGAAGGCTTGGGACGAGGCGTTAGTTGCCCCGTCCGAGACGGAGCTCGAAGTACGCGAAGAGAAGACCGCAGACCGCGACTGGCTGTATATCGAGCAGCGGCGTGAAGTTTACTCCACAGTGAAGTTGGCCTGGGACATTGTGGAACGCTCCGGGGTCGTCGGCCTTGTGGAGCAATGGCGCGTCGAGGACGGCCTCATTACGAACAAGGGTGGGCGGCCCAGGAAAGTGAGTATTCACGCAGCGCTTACGCTCTGGATTCTGCTCGCGATTCAGCGTCAAGCGCAACATTTCCAGGACATGGGCCGCACTATCGCCTTCGGTCTTACGCCTGCAATCTGGTCCTTGCTCGGCTTGGAAGAAGAGGAGTTCGACGTAAAGGACAAGCGCCAGCGTCGCAAGATTCGCGAGCGGTAGGCAGACCGCGTTTGGTACACACTCTGGGTGACCCGGGAGACTATGGAGCCCTACCCGGAGATTCGACTGCGAGAGCGGTACACCGTCGGTGAGTGGCTTGACCTCGTCTCCGGTGGGCAACTTGACGTCAACGACGACGAGGAGACTGCGGCTTTCCGCGAGAAGCGACGCAATCGCGGAACGGAGTTCACGAATCGCCTTATCTGGGCCAGTGTTGAACTTATGTCCCCGGGGGCCTTCGCCCAGTGGGACGGCACGGTCGCCGTTGACGGCACGTCGCTCCAGGTGTCCCGGCGAGGCACCCCGGCACGCAAGCGGATGCGCCAGGGGTCTGTGCCAGAAGACGCTTTAGTGGCTTCGACCCCTGTGGCCGGCTGGCACCACAAGGAGACATTGAACCACGACGGCGAGAACCCAAAAATCAAAGGTGGCACGTTTGTCTGGGGTTTCGAGGCGACTCTCGCTGCGATGACCGGGCCGGGGTTTGCCAAGAAAGGCGGGCAACCCGGTCTTATTCTGGGCATGGGCTTTCACCGCCCGGGTGTGAACCCCACCGAGCGTCTCTGGGAGGCACTCCAAAACGTCACCGAGCGCCCCGAACTTCCTCGCGGCTACATGCTGTTCGACCGCCTGTACCCAGCGCAGAAGCCTGCGGGCATGCACATTCCGCTGCGCGAAGAGGGATATGACCTCGTCTTCGACTACAAGGACAAGCAGCGTGGACTCCAAACCGTTTTGCCGTCCGGCGCGGTGGTCATTGACGGCGGACTTTACTCGCCGGGAATCAACGCATTTCCTGGGCTGATTGACCCGCACTCGGAGTACGAAGCGGGCGATATTGACCACGAGACGTACATGAGCCGACTGGAGGGGCGGAAGCGGTTCGCGCTTGCCACGAGAGGCACCAAAAGCAGTGCCGGTGACCGCCGCTTCCGGTGCCCAGTCAAGGCTCCGGGTTCGGCACTAGCTTGTGCTTTAGTGCCACGAGGGGACGAGAGGCCTACGGCTAAACAGCGCTTGGAGTTGACCGTAAAGGACGTGTCCGGCTTCTCTGCTGCACCACCCGCGATTTGCCGTCAGGCCTCGGTGACTATCAAGAACAGCGTTGAAGACGGCGCTCGCTGGTTGCAGCAGGGACCCGCTTACGGAACGGCTGAGTGGCAGGAGGTCTATGGCCAGCGCAACATGATTGAAAGCCGCAACGACAAGCTCAAGAACGCCCGCGGCGTCGGCATTGGCGACTCGACCATGCGCCTCATGCGGGGGTGGGCCGGCCAACTCATTGCGACCGCGATTTCGTGTGTCGCCGTAAACGTGATCTTGCTGGCCTCCGACTCGTCTTGGTTTGACGAGAACAGCACCGACAATGACCCGACACCGCGCGGCGGTCGCGATGACCTCGAACGCAAGAGGAGTGAGAGGTCAATCGCCGGTACGTTCCCGAACGCTCCGCCAGTCGCGGCGTAAGCCTCATAGGCCGCAGGCCACCAGAAAAGTGTTCTGGTGGGCAGCGGCCTAGAAGTCGTGTTTAGAGGCGCGAAAACGCCCCGTTCTGAGCTAAATCCATCCCAGAACGGGGCGTTTTGTGCTGTCGGATCGCGAGCTCGTCGAAAATTCAATCGAAGCAAGAGTCAGCCGACGTAGTCTCGGGGACTCGGACGGAGTTTTCCGAACACTTTCAAAATGTTCTCCGAAACCCCCGACTTCACACGGTGCCCCAGGTGAGACTCGAACTCACACTGGACGGGTTTTGAATCCGTTGCCTCTGCCAATTGGGCTACTGGGGCGTGCTGTGAGAAAGGATAGCGCACGAGATCCCGTGCGCTGAAATCAGCACGCCCCGGGGGTTGTTGTGGGACTAGATGCGCGGGTAGCGATCAAGGATGGGTTCGTTGAGGCGGGTTTCGTCAATAAGCTCCCCTGTCTCCCACGTGCCAGCCTCAACCATGGCGGTCTTGCGAGCAACCCAGAAGTCGGCGTTTTTGATGCCCAGTGCTTCGGGGTCAAACTGTGGGTCACGGCCGGCTTTCTTCTGGCGGCGGTAATCCCACAGACACTTGAGAGCGGGGACCTGGAGCACCAAGATGGCCAGGATATTCAACCACGCGGTGGCGCCGACACCGATATCACCAAGTGCCCACGCATTACCAGGCGTGGTGGTGGCGCCGATCCATACGGAAACAAGGATGAGAACACGCAAGAACCAGATGACCACGGAGCGGGTCTTCTCATTCTTTATCCAGCGATTCAAGTAGGTGAAATTGACCTCAGCCATGTAGTAGTAGGCAACAATCGTGGTGAAAGCGAAGAAGAGAATAGACAGTGCGACGAAGCTGCCGCCAAGGCCCGGGGTGAAGGAGTCAAGTGCGGACTGCACGAAACCGGGGCCGACCTCAACCGAATCCGGGATCGCACCGGTAAAACGAACTGAGCCGTCTTCCGAGCCATTCTCGTACACGCGGTACATGTCAGTCGAGATGATGATGAAGGCGGTTGCTGAGCAAACAAACAGGGTGTCAACGTACACGGCGAAGGACTGGACGAAGCCCTGCTTAGCCGGATGGGACACCTCAGCAGCGGCAGCGGACTGCGGGCCGGTTCCCTGCCCGGCCTCATTGGAGTAGATACCGCGCTTGACGCCCCACATGATGGCGAAGCCGATGAGGCCGGAGAACGCAGCTTCCTTGTCAAACGCGGAGCGGAAGATGAGGCCGAACACCTCAGGGATTTCAGATGCGTTGGCAAACAGGATGACAATGGACACGACGACGTAGATGAGAGCCATGAACGGCACAACCATCGAAGCAAACCACGCGATGCGCTTCACCCCACCCACCACGATGACGCCCAGTAGAACCACCATCACGAGAGCGGTCGCCCACGTTGGAACAGTCCATGCGTGCTCAACCGCTGTTGCAACACCATTAGCTTGCACGCCCGGCAGGAAGTAGGACGTAGCCAGTATCATCATGACCGCGAAAATGATCGCGTACACGAGGGCAAATTTGCCCGCTTTGGTGTGCTTGTAGGCCTTCTCAATGTAGTAGGCCGGGCCACCCCGATATTCGCCCGTGTCCTGGTCCTTCTCTTTGTAAATCTGGGCGAGGCAGCACTCAATGTACGACGTAGCGGAGCCCAAAAAGGCCACGATCCACATCCAGAACACGGCACCAGGGCCACCGAAGGCAATCGCGGTGGCCACACCAGCAATGTTGCCGACGCCGACGCGGCCGGCAAGCGAGATCATCAGGGACTGGAAGGGCGAAATGCCGTCAGCGGAGTCTTCCCGCGACGACACCTGCTTGAACATGTCGGGCAGGCACCGAACCTGCAGGAACAAAGTGGCTAGGGTGAAGTACACCCCGGCGCCCAAACAAAGATAGACGAGCCAGTTTGACCAAATCAGGCCATTGAGCGTTGTGATGACGGTTTCCACGGGTGGACCTTTCCTATGCCAGCCACAGCGGGGCGAATTTCAATTGTTGAATCGAATTTAGTGCAAGGTGTAGCCCAATGTTAAGAGTTTTCAACGAATTTCTTGTTAAAAAATACACACCTGTGCATATGTCAAGGCAGCAGCCGTTTCGGCATTCTTATGGCCAGGCGCTACCTTATTTCTTATGTACGCAATGTCCTCGGATCGCTTTTTGCGGCGATACGACGCGATGTGTAGCGATGCCGCCGCTGCAGTGATGAAGCAGTACTCCACAAGCTTCACCTTGGCAACGAAGCTGCTCCCCGGGCAAACCAAAGAAGACATACGAAACCTTTATGCAGTTGTCCGTATTGCGGATGAAATTGTGGATGGCACTGCGAAACAAGCTGCCGTGGCTGATATTTCTGCGCTCCTTGATGAGTATGAAACAGCCGTGCTTGCCGCGCCCACGAAGCGTTTCCATACAGACCCCATTCTTCATGCGTACGCCCAAACAGCACGGCGCTGCCAGTTTGATTCCGCACACATCACCGCATTCTTTTCCTCCATGCACCGGGACGTGAATCAGACCACGTACACGCAGACTGACTTTGATAAGTATGTGTACGGTTCAGCGGAAGTCATCGGGCTGCTTTGCTTATCGACGTTCACCGCAGGCATGACCTTGTCTCTTGCCGAGAAGGCAAGACTTGATGAGGGCGCCCGGTCCCTGGGTGCCGCTTTCCAGAAAGTGAATTTCCTCCGGGATATCGCTGTAGACTCGCGACTGCTTGGCCGTTCCTATTTCCCCGAGATTAACGTGTCGACGGATCAACCTCTCGATGATGCTGCTAAAGATGCCATCGTCGCTGATATCCGTGCTGATCTTGCTGTGTCACGTGCATCTATGTATCTTCTTCCCCGCCGTGTTCACGCCGGCGTTCTTGCTGCCGCCGATTTGTTCGAGGAACTTACCGACATGATTGATGCAACACCGGCATCAGTATTAACCACCACGCGCATCAGCGTTCCCCGTCGACGCAAGCTTTGGTTAACAGCACGCGCTGCTTCCCGCGTTGCTGCCCAGTCCAACCGCATACCCCCTTTCACCGAGGAACCACGGAAATGACCTCACATAAACTGCCGACTGACGGGCGCGCCGCCATTGTGATCGGTGCTGGCATCGCAGGTCTGGCCGCGGCTGCATTGTTGGGCCGGGAAGGCTACGCCGTGAAAGTGATTGAGCGGCTCGACACTATCGGGGGGCGCGCCGGGGATCTCAGTGTTGACGGCTTCCGCTTTGATACCGGGCCCTCCTGGTACCTCATGCCCGAAGCGTTTGATCACTTCTTTGAACTCTGTGGCACACGCACTGACGAAGTGCTTGATCTTGTGGATCTGAATCCCGGCTACCGAATGTTCCCGGAAGGTTCGGCCCCCATCGATGTGCCCTCCAACCGCGATGAGTCCCTCACCCTCTTCGAATCGATCGAACCGGGCGCAGGCAAAACACTGGCAAGATACCTAGATAGCGCCGGGGAAACCTACCGATTGGCCGTAGATTACTTCCTGTACACAACGTTCACGTCACCTGCGGCATTCTTCGCGCCGTCAGTGCGGCGGAACTACTCCAAACTCGCGGAGTATCTCACCCGCTCGTTGGAGAACTTCGTGTCTAAACGATTCGCCGATACACGGCTGCGCCAGATGCTCTCCTACCCCGCAGTGTTCCTCTCATCTGATCCGGCGCACACTCCGTCGATGTACCACTTGATGAGCCACACTGACCTTGTGCAAGGTGTAAAGTACCCCCGCGGTGGATTCACCGCCGTTGTTCAGGCCATCGCTGATCAAACAGTCGCTCACGGCGCTGAAATTCTCCTCAACACCGCCGTCACCGCCATTAATACTGATGGGAATAGAGCATCTGGGGTGACCGTGAGGCGGGGTAACGGGGACGTCGAAAAGCTTTCTGCTGACGTTGTAGTTTCTGCTGCAGATCTGAAATTCACGGAAACTCGACTCCTCCCGCACGATAAACGCACGTATAACGAGGAGTATTTTGCTACCCGCAACCCCGGTTTGGGTGCGGTGCTCGTCATGCTTGGTGTGAAGGGCATACTCCCCCAGCTTGAGCACCATAATCTCCTGTTTAGCGCCGATTGGTCAGACGACTTCGGTGCTGTCTTCCATGGCCCGGTGAGCAGCCGGCCGAACCACGCATCCCAGTCGATTTACATCTCTAAGCCGTCCAAAACTGATCCAACGACAGCGCCAGAAGGTCATGAGAACCTCTTCATTCTCATCCCCACCCCCGCTGCCACGGAGCTTGGGCACGGCGATGCTTACAACCTACAAAGCTCTCCCGCCGTCGATACAATCGCTAATGCCGCAATTGAACAGGTGGCTGCATGGTGCGGAATTCCTAATCTGTCTGAACGCATCGTTGTCCGTCGCACCTTGGGGCCGGCTGATTTCAAAGAGCGCTACCACGCGTGGGCCGGTGGCGCGATCGGGCCGGCGCACACGCTGAAACAATCAGCATTCCTCCGTGGACGGAACGCCTCGCGGAAGGTGAAAAACCTTTTCTACGCTGGAGCAACAACCGTGCCTGGAGTCGGTGTGCCAATGTGTTTGATCTCCGCGGAGAATGTGATCAAACGCCTACGCGGGGACCGTTCACCGGGCCCATTGTCCGTGCGAGACTGGTAGCCCTACCCCAGTTTTGGTTTTCTGTGAGCCAATTCAGTTTTGTATTAGGTCTAGTAAAGCTACACTTCACTGTCATGCGTAAAAAGATGATTGCTGTTGCGACTGCCGCTGCCTTGACCCTTTCCGCTGCACCCGCAGTTCATGCACAAACCACAACGAACTCTAAGGGCGCCGATACTGCCGTTGGGCGCGGTATTGAGAATGCCTTCGATCCGGATAAGGCCTCCTCTATGAAGGAAAAGTCTGTCAAAGGGTTCTTCGACATGGCAGTAAATCCTTACCGCCTTATGTCCTCCGATAACAAGGAGCTGAGCTCGCAAGGCGTCACCCAGGCCATTATCAACTACGTGATCATTGCAGCAGCTGTCACCGTGATTGGTCAGATTATTCAACTGATCATGTCTAATCTGTCACGCTAGAAAAAGGAGAAAGCGCTGCTAAGTCAGCGTTTAAAAATTCTTCTGCATTATCCAGAGGCATACAATAATCTTCATTCGAAGGCATTGTATGCTTCTTTTATGTTTAAACCTCTCAAGGTGGTTGCTGCCATCCTCACCACCGCCACTGTCGGTGCATTGAGTGGCTGTGTCACCAACGTAGAAGGCGGAAACCCCGAAGGCTGGGAACAAATCACCCCAGCTGAAATCCCCGAGATCGCCGCAATGGTGCCGGACAATGTCCGCCAAGACGGTTTCTTCACCATTGGCGCTAATCCACCGTTCGCACCTTTTGAATTCAAAGATTCACAGGGCACGATCGTGGGCCTGGAAATGGATTTGGGCCACGCCCTAGCTAGCGTCATGGGATTGAAGTTCCGCGCCATTGACCAGGACTTCGCCATGATCCTCCCCGCTGTGCAGGCAGGCACGCTTGATGCCGGTATGTCGGGTTTTACGGATAGTGAGGAACGCCGCCAGAACTTCGACTTTATCAACTTCCTCTACGCCGGCATCCAGTGGGCGCAATCCCCTGGCAACGACGTTGATCCGGCTAACCCCTGTGGTCTCACAGTGGCAGTGCAGCGCACCACTGTCTCCGAAACGGATGATGTGCGACCGAAGGCTGCAAAGTGCGAGGAACAGGGCGACCCCATCACCATCCTCTCCTATGACACATCGGATAACGCCGCTCTTGCCGTGCTCGTTGGCCGCGCCGATGCACTGAGTGCGGACTCCCCAGTTTCCGCGTGGGCCGTGGACCGCTCGGACGGAAAACTCGAACTCGTTGGGGAGATGTTTGATGCGGCGCCGTATGGCATCGCAGTACCAAAGGACTCTCCTTTGGGCCCCGCTCTGGCCGCAGCCATGCAGCATCTCATCGACACTGGTGAGTACGAACGCATCATGGAGCAGTGGAATGTGAAAACAGGTCTGCTCGACCAAGCTCTAATTAACGAACAACCCGTGGGAGGACAATAACCATGACGCTCAAACCCACACGCCCAGAACGCATTAAAGCAAAACCGTTGCGCCACCCCGGACGGTGGATCACCGCAGCCATCCTCGTTGCGCTGTCCATCCTGTTCATCGTCGATGCCGCCGGCCGTGATGCCTATGGCTGGCCCACGTATCGGGCATACATCTTTGACACCCGCGTCCTTACTGCTGCTGGCCACACGCTCGCACTAACTGTTCTTTCGATGATCATCGGTGTCGTTCTCGGCGTGGTGCTTGCTGTGATGCGCATGTCGCCGAACCCGGTATTCAAATCAATTGCGTGGTTGTACCTGTGGGTCTTCCGTGGCACCCCGATCTACGTTCAGTTGGTCTTCTGGGGGCTCATTGGTGCGATTTACCAGTCCATCAACTTAGGCTTTACAGAGATCTCGCTAGACGCGCTGACATCCTCGGCTTTCGCTCTCGCCGTCATTGGACTGGGTCTCAACGAGGCGGGCTACATGGCGGAGATTGTCCGTTCCGGTGTGAACTCGGTGCCTGCTGGCCAGATCGAAGCGTCGAAAGCCCTAGGCATGGGTTGGGGTATGACCATGCGCCGCACCGTGCTGCCGCAGGCCATGCGCATCATCATCCCGCCGACGGGCAATGAGTTTATTTCTTTGCTGAAGACCTCGTCCCTTGTTGTCGCTGTCCCCTACTCGCTCGAGCTTTACGGTCGCAGCCAGGACATCGCTGCCGCACTCTTCGAGCCGGTGCCCATGCTGCTTGTCGCCGCTACATGGTACTTGATCATCACGTCCATCCTCATGGTTGGCCAGCACTACCTGGAGCGTTACTTTGACCGCGGGGTAACCCGCGAATTGACCGCCCGCCAGCTGGCAGCACTTACTGACGCTGAGGGCAAGGCCCCAAACAACGTCACCGTCGTGGAAAGGAACTCTTAAATGAGCACCCCTATGATTCAAGCCGTTGATGTATGGAAGTCTTTTGGTGCCCTTGACGTGCTTAAAGGTATCAACCTTGAGGTGAACAAGGGCGAGGTCACCTGTCTCATCGGCCCATCCGGTTCCGGCAAGTCCACGTTTCTGCGTTGCGTTAACCACCTTGAAAAGGTCACCGCGGGTCGCCTTTACGTTGATGGTGAGCTCATCGGCTACCGGGAAAAGAACGGCGCGTTGCATGAGATCTCCGAGAAGGAAGCCGCTCGTCAGCGCCGCGAGGTAGGCATGGTGTTCCAGAATTTCAACCTGTTCGGTCACCGCACCGCGTTGGAAAACGTCATTGAGGCGCCGATCCATGTCAAAGGCATGACACCGGAGGCTGCGAAGAAGCGCGCGATGGAACTGCTTGAACAGGTCGGCCTGGCCAACAAGGCGGAGGCGTACCCAGTGCAGCTTTCAGGTGGTCAGCAGCAGCGCGTTGCCATCGCCCGTGCAGTTGCGATGGGCCCAAAGCTCATGCTTTTCGACGAACCCACCTCCGCCCTTGACCCCGAACTCGTCGGTGAAGTTCTTCGCGTCATGCGTGAACTAGCAGATTCCGGCATGACCATGCTCGTGGTCACCCACGAGATGGCCTTTGCCCACGAGGTTGCTGACAACGTGGCCTTCATGTCCGACGGCACCATCGTTGAATACGGCACGCCTGAACAGGTGCTAGACAACCCCCAGCACGAGCGGACGAAGGAATTTCTCTCCTCTATTTTCTGAACTTGGCGTTCATGGCCTCCACGACGTGATCGGGCACCAGCCCGCTCACGTCTCCGCCGTATTTGGCCACTTCCTTACACAGGGACGAGGAAATGTAGCCGTACTTCTCATCCGTCATGAGGAAAAACGTGTCCACCCCGGACAGGCGGCGGTTCATCTGCGCCATCGGCAGCTCATAGTCATAGTCGAGAGAAGATCGCAGGCCCTTCACCAATGCACCTACGTGGTTTGCCGTGGTGTAGTCCACCAGCAGGCCACCCCAGGTATCCACCTTGATATTGGGGATGTGGCTGGTGGCCTGACGGATCATGTCCATGCGTTCCTCAATGTTGAACAAACCGCTTTGTTTATTCGGGTTCGCGGTGACAAGGACGATGATTTCATCGAAGCTCTTAGCTGCACGCGTGAAAATATCCACGTGGCCATTAGTCACGGGATCAAACGATCCGGGGCACACTGCCTTCGTCATTATTCCTCGTCCTTCCTGCGGTGGAACGTGGCCATATCCATACGAGCGATACCATACAGCCGCTTCTTCAACTTCTGCCCAGTGGGAGTGAAACCCTCCGGCCACGCTGTCTCCGGGCTGTCCCGGTGGCGTTCAATCACCACTGCTGCCCCATCGGCTAATGTTGGAATGAGGGCGTGAAGCATTTCCACCACTGATTCGTCGGAAAGCTCATACGGCGGGTCCGCCAACACCATGGTGAAGTGCTCACGTGGAGCACGGGCAACGTAGGTGGACGCCTTGACCGGCTCGATGATGACATTCGGGTGACCAACGACACCTGCGTTGTGGTGGATGACCTCCACCGCTTTCGGGTCGTTTTCCACCAACACCACTTCATCGGCACCGCGGGAAGCAGCCTCCAAGCCGAGAGCCCCGGAACCGGCGAAAAGATCGAGCACGTTCTGCCCTATGAAGCCGAAACGGACTTGCAACGAGGAGAACAATCCTTCGCGTGCACGGTCAGATGTGGGCCTGGTGCCCTCCGGCGGGACCTTGATCTTCCGGCCGCGGGCTTCACCCGAGATGATGCGGTTCATGCGCAACACTCTAGCTGTAGTTAGCTCTTGTTCAGATAGTCGAATGGGTCGAGGAAGAGGTCCTCAACAATCTCCCGCGCGCGCTCCGGGGCAGACTCAACGAATTCAGCCGCGTCATCGTAAGCGCGCTGAATGATCTCAAAGTCTTGCACGAGATTCAGCAACCGCAAGTGCCTATCTGTGCCGGACTGGGAGGTGCCCAGGACGTCGCCCTCAGAGCGAGTTTCCAGGTCAAGCTCGGCGAGCTGAAAACCATCAGAGATTTCCGCGATCCGCGTGACGCGCTCCAGTTGCGGTGAACCTTGCTCCGCAAACGTGTGGAAAAGACAAAGCGAAGCATGCCCGCCACGGCCCACACGTCCGCGGAGCTGATGCAGCTGTGAAACACCGAAGTGCTCCGATTCGCGCACCATCATCACGGTGGCGTTGGGCACGTCCACGCCCACCTCGATAACCGTGGTGGAGACCAGCACGTCGATGGTGCCGGCAGCGAAGGCGGACATGACGCGATCCTTTTCCTCACCTTTCATCCGGCCATGCAGCACACCGATGGTCAGGCCTTGGAGTTGGTGGGCTTCTAGTGTGTCAGCGACTTCAAGAACACCCCCTGGCCCCTCAATACGTGGGCACACAATATAGGCTTGGTGGCCACTGTAAATCTCTTCTTTGATTTTCTCCCAGGCGCGATCCACCCACGTCCGCTTAAATTCAGGGACAACTGCGGACTGGATGGGTTTACGTCCACCAGGCAGTTCACTCAATGTTGATACGGCGAGGTCCCCAAACACCGTCATGGCAATAGTGCGGGGAATCGGCGTTGCTGTCATAACCAGCAGGTGCGGTGTGTTCTCCCCTGCCTTATCGCGCAAACGATTGCGCTGCTCCACACCAAACCGATGTTGCTCATCAACCACGACGAAACCGAGGTTAAAGAATTCCACCAAGTCCTGAATGATCGCGTGCGTGCCCACGACGATGTCCGCCTCGCCCGTCATGATTGCCAACAGGGCTTCCTGCTTCTGCACCGTGGACATGGACCCCGTCAACGCAACAACGCGGGCGTGCACGCCCGTTTGCATGAGGGTTTTGCGCAGGGACTTCTCGTGCTGCAGGGTGAGGACTTCAGTGGGCGCGAGCAAGGCGCACTGCATGCCGTTATCAACTGCTTGCAGCATCGCGGCGAGAGCAACGATCGTCTTGCCGGAGCCCACTTCGCCCTGTAGGAGCCGGCTCATTGGGATGGTTCGCTCAAGGTCGGCAGAGATCTCCTCCAAGACCTGCGTCTGCCCCGCGGTGAGCTTGAACGGCAGGTGCTCCACCATGTGCACCACATCCCCATCAGGTTTACGCGGCAGCGGGGTGGCTTGGCGGTAGGAATCATCACGCCTACGCATAGCCATGACGAGGGCGACACTCATTGCCTCGTTGTACTTGAGGCGCTCCAAGGCAGCGTGTGGCCCTTGCTCTGAGGGATTGTGGATTTGGTTGATCGCCTCATGCAAAGACAGCAGTCCCGATGGTGTGTACCCCAGTGGCTCAGGGATCTCCTCAATGGTGTCCAGCACCATGCTGATAGCACCCATGATCGTCCACGTAGATAGATTCTTCGTAGCGGGATAGACCGGCAGATAGTCGCGTCCGGCCAGCAGGTCATCCGGATCGCCGAAGACGGAGAGTTTCTTAATCGACCCGGTGGATGCCCCCTTGTTGTTGCCCGCTTGAGGTGTTCCGGGCGCAGACAGGATCATGAAGTCCGGATGCTGCATTTGTGGCTGATCCCGGAAGAATTTCACCTTGCCAGTGAACATCGCGCGTACGCCGGGCTTGAGTACCCTCGGGGCATATTTCGCGCCGAAAAATGAAGCCTCAATGGTCTGGTAGCCATCAGTGATGACGGCTTTGAAGATCGGGCGCTTGGAGGTCGTGATGGTGCGCACGCTTTCCACATTGCCGATGAAGCTGATCGTGTCATCAGGCAGCACACCGTCGAGCGCATCACCGGTGCCGTACTGCAGGTACTTGCGGGGGTAGTACTCGAGAAGACCCGCGACGGTCTCAATTCCGAGGTGCTTGGCAATCGCGCGCGCAGGTGCAGTGGGAATGACCAAGTTGAGAGGGGTGAAATTAGTCAAACCCAGCATGTTTTACTCCACTCCGAGCTGTCCGGTTGAGCCCAGCCCGTCGGCGGGATACACCACGATTTCTGCGTCAAGGTCAGCTTCCAAAGCTTCCACATCAACGTTGGCCACGTCTTGGGGGGATACCAGAATGGTGACCAGTTCCCCACCGCCGTCCAACATGACGGCGGCTGCTTCGCGCAGGGCTGCGGTCAAGGTCTCCGCCCTCACAACGAGGGTATCGCGCGCTACCACCTCAACGCCCTCACCAGTGGTCACTATGTCAGCCACCGCCATCTCCTCAGCGGCTTCCCTCATTACCGCTGCGGCTTCATCAACAGGCAGGCGTGGGTCATGGACAGACACAGCTGCGATTCCATTGACCAAACGCACAGTGGGTAGCAGCGTTACCGCCAAGGACTCGTGCTCCGCAGCTATCTCAATCTCCTCCAGGGTGGCCGGATCAAGCTGTCCATTAGGCAGAATGATTACTTCATGTGCGCCGGAAGCACTGATTTCGCGGCGAACGTCCGCTACCACGTTGGGCCCGGGCGCTACGGCCACAGCACCCGCACGGTTATACAAGTCCATGAGCGAACCCATCGGCGTGATCGCCACAATGAGCCGGCCCACACGCCGAGCTTCGTGCAGCGGGGAGGCATCCGGCAGGATCTCTAACCGCAGATCGCTCACGGCACCGAGCTCGAAAGCGCGCTCAATCACTGGTCCTGCCTCAGTGGTGTGAATATGTACCTTGCCGTGGGAGTCTGTCGACCGAGCGATCACAAGACTACGGCCCATCGTCGCCAACACAGCCTCAAGATTGTCCAGCGGGCCTTCAAACATGAACAGGACTTCCAGCCAGCCTGCTACACCGTGGGAATGATCCGCCTGATCATGTGCGCTCTCATACTGCGCTTCATTTCCCTCAGCGTCATCAATGCTGCCGCCAGTCACCTCAGCATCAAGAACTTTAAGCAGAAGCACTAGGCCAGTACCCCCCGCATCCACAACACCGGCTTCGCGCAACTCGGCCAGCTGCGAAGGAGTGTTTGCAAGAGCATCTTCCGCGGAGGTCAATGCAGCCGACGTGACGTCGCCTAAATCAGAATTGCTTATCGACGCCCCCTCAGCCGCCCGCGCGGCCTCCCGCAACACCGTAATGATGGTGCCTTCAACGGGCTCTGCAATAGCGCGTTCCACAAACGCCACCGCGTTGCTCAGCGCCGCAGCAACGGCACTGCCGTCTAGTTCCCCTTCCGCCGCTGCTTGGGCAACACCACGCAGCACCTGTGAGAGAACCACACCGGAATTACCGCGAGCACCCTTGATGCTGCCGACGGCAAGAGCTTCCGCAATAACTTCGGCAGAGGCGTCAGGTTCACATTTCTCAGCCTCACGTACGGCTGCAGCCATAGTGAACGCCATGTTTGACCCCGTGTCCGAATCCGGCACCGGAAACACATTCAAGCTGTTAATTTCTTCACGGTGACGGCCCAAATCCTCTGCTGAACGGCGCGCCCATGACAGAAGTCGGACACCATCAATAGTCTCAGCAGAAGTCATGGGCATTAACTCTACAATGCCCAGTCGACACCGCCCCCGCCCTGTGCGACTAGTGCCTCATTAGCACGGGAAAACGGCCTCGAACCAAAGAAACCACGTCGAGCTGAAAGAGGTGATGGGTGTGGCGACATAATGCACGGTGTATCCCCCAAGAAGGCCTTGGCCGACTGCGCATCCTTGCCCCATAAAATGGCAACCAATGGCGTTCCACGCTGAGCGAGCGCACGAATCGCCACCTCCGTCACCTTTTCCCAGCCCTTACCACGGTGTGAGCCTGGTTCACCCGGAGCAACGGTGAGAACTCGGTTGAGCAGCATGATCCCTTGGCTTGCCCAGGAGCTCAGGTCGCCGTCGGGGCGGGGCGGGATACCTAAGTCGTCGTAAAGCTCTGCATAGATATTTACTAACGAGCGCGGTGGCTTGACCCCCGGCTGCGTGGAAAAGCTCAACCCCATCGGGTGCCCCGGCGTCGGGTACGGGTCCTGACCAAGAATGAGCACACGAACATCTTCGAAAGGGTCCTGAAAAGCCCGCAGAATATCCTTGCCGGCCGGTAAATACGCGGGCTGTGCGCGCAGGAAATCCCCCATCGCATGAATGCGCTCCTCAACGCTGGCCAGTGGCTCCTGCCATGAAGGATGAACGGGAAGACTCATGAAAAGCTCTCCCATCCGCGTGTGTACTGTGGCGCATTCCCGTCGATGGTCACCGGGATGCCGAAGGCTGCTGTCGTGACCGAACCGGTCTCACTGCTCGGCTTGTGCACCGTGCCAATGGGGCGGAAACCCACCGGCGCCTCGCCCTGCAACGTGCCGATCAATGTGTGATCCTCCCCTCCTTCACACACCCACTTCCAAGGATCCACGCCCAGCAACTCACCGGCCTGCACCAACAATTTGTCCGGCGCGATTGCGTTTGCCCTTAGATCAATCCGAACACCAGAGCGTTGGGCTAACACCCCGACGTCATGCAGCAGCCCATCCGAATTATCCGTCATCGACGTAGCACCGGCTGAGCGCGCCACCATGCCGCACCCCGGAGTGAGCTCCGGCGATTGATAAGCATGTGCGAGTGGCTCCAACTCTTCCGGAATGGTGATGCCAGCCTCCAACAGCTCCAGGCCCGCCGCGGAGTAACCGATGCGTCCATGGGCTACCACCGTTTGTCCTGCACGCGCTCCAGCCAGTGTCAGGGGTGGTCGATTGCCGCCAAGAGACCCAATCGCGGTGATCGACATAACCAGATTCTGTCCTGCCGTCACGTCCCCACCCACAAGCTCAGTGCCATACTTATCCAACTCCGCGCCAATACCGCGTGCGATCTCCGTCACCGTCGCTGCTGGCGTAGTGCTGGGTGCAGAGAAAGACAGCAACGCGGCCAGTGGGCGTGCCCCCATCGCCTCAATATCCGCGTAATTCTGCACCACTGCCTTACGCCCCAACAGGAACGGGGTGGTCAGATCCGACCTGAAATGGCGGCCCTCCACGATCATGTCGGTCGTGGCAACCATGCGGGAATTAGGAGAGGGCGGATGGAGCACAGCCGCATCATCACCATTCACAGCCGAGGGGCTGGCCTCAATAATGGAGCGGATAACAGCGTCCTCCCCGATCGCACCCAAGGTGGGACCATCAAGGGGAAAGCCAATGTTGATCACAAAACATCCAGCCTTTCACATGGGAAACAGACATTGGAAACGAAGACAATCAGGTCACAGGGTAAACGACCGCAGGCCACAACATCGCGGCCGGGGTAGCTTCATGGGTTCTGCACCTGCAGCCAGATAGACTGTGCGGGTATGAGCACGGCGAGTACACACACAGAATCCTCCACCAGCGCACCTATTAACCGCACATTGGTGTACATCACCCTCGGTCTTTCGCTGCTATTGGTGGTCGGCGTCCTCGCTGGATCCAAACTTGTTTTGGACCGCACCGCCCACCAGCCAGTTGTTCTCTCACCACTCCCAGCACCCCTCGCAGAGTCCCCTGAATGTGCCGCTGTGGTTGAACAGCTGCCTGAGAAGCTTGCCGGCCACAAGCGCACACCGCTAGCTGATCCGGCACCGGCCGGTGCAGCTGTGTGGCAGTCCTCCTCTACTGAGCGCATTACGCTCCGCTGTGGTGTGGATATGCCTCTGCAATACACAGAACTCAGCCCCACATTCACCGCAGCAGGCGCAAAATGGGTAAAGGTGGGCGACCCAACTGGCACCGGACTGGCCACCTGGTTCACCGTCGACCGCACCCCCGTTTTGGCGGTGACAGCTGACAACGCAGCTCTTGGTCGTCACGATAACCCGGTAGAAGGGTTGAACCTCGCAGCAGCTGAAGGCGCCGCCCCTGAACCAGCACGGGCACCATTAGCCACATTGGAGGACGCCCAGGATTATTCCGCGCGCGCCTGCAATGAATTCATTGCCGCCTTGCCAAAAGGGTTGGCGGAAGGTTACACCCCCATCGATTTCAGTGGCGTTGAAGGCCTCGCCAAAGACCGCACCCAGGTGTGGGCTGGCGATGGCCTTGAACCCATCGTTGTTCGCTGCGGGGTAAAACAGCCGGCTAGCTACGCGCCGGGCGCAGTGCTTACTCAGGTCGATGAGATCCCGTGGTTTGAAGATGAGGCCGCCGCCGAAGGGCCGGAAACCTCCGGTGGCCTGGCCACGACCCTCTACGCACTTGGCCGTGAAGCAAATATCGCTTTGTCACTGCCCGCCGGTCTTGGGGATGAAGCCTTGAACACAGTCTCGGGTGTTATTTCCTCGACCGTTCCAGAGCGGAACTAATCAAGGTATTCAACAGCTCACTGTAGCTCATTCCCGCAGCTTGAAAAACCTGCGGGAACATCGAGATTGAGGTGAAACCAGGCATGGTGTTCACCTCGTTGAGCATCGGGCCATCCTCGGTGACAAAGAAATCCACGCGTGCAAGCCCGCGGCAATCCAAAGCCTTAAATGTTTGAATAGCCAGTTCCGCGAGTTGCTGGTTCAGGTCCTCGTCATAGCCCGCCGGGATGGTTGCGGTGACCACGTTGTCAAGGTACTTGGTTTCAAAGCCGTAAAAACCCTCATCCGAGTCTGCGGTGCCGTTCAACTTCGCCGGAGGTGAGGCCACCAACTCGCCACTGGCAAGCTCAATCACGCCGACTTCAACTTCGTCACCGACAAGCTCAGCTTCAACAATCACCTTCGTGTCATAGAGCTGTGCCATACGCACCGCATCCGCGAGATCATCCCAGTCGGAGACCTTGGTAATGCCTATCGACGATCCCCCTCGCGCCGGCTTCACAAACACCGGCAAACCGAGGTAGTCCCGTTCCTTCTGACCAATCGAATCAACCCCCATGCCGTCATGGAGGATGACTTCTCGGGTGACAGGAATCCCAGCAGCCCGAGTAATCGCCTTGGTGAACTCCTTGTCCATCGAGCACGCCGAGGACAAAACACCGGTGCCCACATAGGGCACACCAGCCATCTCAAGCAGCCCCTGGATCGTCCCATCTTCACCGTAGGTGCCGTGGAGCACGGGGAAAGCTACATCAACGGTGGCTAGAACCTCACCGGTTTTCACGTCATAAAACTCCCCGCGACGCTTCGGGTTAACAGATAGTGCGATCTCACGGCCTTCCGTGACAGAGGGCAGCTTGGAGTCCCCTACTGGATCTGTGGTCCCCTGCACCCACACTCCGTCTTGGGTGATACCTACCGGGAAAATATCAAAAGTGTCCTGTGGCAGTTCAGCCATGATGGCACCTGCGGAGATGCAGGAGATGGAATGTTCAGACGACATTCCTCCGTAAACAACGGCTAGTGTGATCATGGTTCACCACACTACTTGGGTACTACTCCGACTTTTTGGATCGACCCATGAGTGCCACAACCATTTCATCAACTTTCATGGCTCCGTGGCATACCGCATGAACCGCGGCTGTAAGTGGCATCTCTACCCCATTTGCCTCAGCCAGCTGATGCACGCTGGCAGAACTAGTCACGCCCTCAGCCACCTGACCATTAGTGGCCTTCCGGGCCTCTGCCATCGACATTCCCTGCCCCAAACGCTGCCCGAACGTTCTGTTGCGCGACAACGTCGAACTACACGTAGCCACCAAGTCACCGATACCCGCCAGGCCAGCAAAGGTCTTCTGATCAGCGCCCAATTGCACGCCTAGGCGTGTGATCTCCGCTAGGCCACGGGTAATCAACGTTGCCTGAGTGTTCTCCCCTAAGCCCTTCCCGGCAGCCATACCGCAGGCTAGAGCAATCACGTTCTTGCACGCGCCACCAATCTCACAGCCCACGACATCGGTGTTGGTGTAGGGGCGTAAATAGTTTGTGGCACATGCAGCTTGAATCAGTTTGGCGCGATTCAAATCAGTGCACGCAATCACAGTGGCTGCTGGTTGTTCTTCTGCCACCTCACGGGCCAAGTTAGGTCCCGATAGGACAGCGATGCGGTCTTCCGCCACACCCGTCACGTCCGCAATAACCTCAGTCATGCGTTTAAACGTGCCTGTTTCAATACCTTTTGAGATAGACACCAGGGTGGAATCTGACGGCAAGTGCGGTGCCCACTCCGCTAAGTTGGCACGCATCGTCTGACTGGGCACTGCAGGCACAACAATTTGTGCTGACTCTAAAGCCGCAATTGCATCAGCTGTTGCCTCAATGCCAGCAGGCAAGTTAATCCCAGGAAGGTAATCAGCATTCACTCGAGTTTCAGCAATAGTCTGAGCAAGCTCCGGCCGACGTGCCCACAGGGCCACCTGATTGCCTGCATCCGCAAAAGCCTTTGCCAAAGCCGTTCCCCAAGATCCAGCGCCTAAAACGGCCACCTTGACCATGTGCGTGCCCTTCCCTTCGTCGATAAGCATGCGCTTTATTAAAAGCATTCCCCAACAAACCATTCAGCCGAGTACGTCACAGTGTATAAGGACGCGCGAGCGAGCGGGTTCCGTGCACGGAAGCGCGCGATGCGGAACAATGGGTTTCCATGGGCAAGCACTCACAACCAAACTCAAAGTTGCACGAACATGACAAAGATGTGCAGGGCGAAATGTTCCTCACAGGACGCCACCAAGAAATCCCCCGTCATCCACATGAAGAGTTTGCAAAGACCACCCTCGCCGCAGGAGCCGTGCTGTGGCGCGGTGATATTCAAGACATTGACAGCATTGAAGTCGCCTGCATCCACCGCCCGCGGTATGACGATTGGTCGCTAGCCAAAGGCAAGGTCGATCCGGGCGAGTCTCTCATTGCAACAGCCGTGCGCGAAATTCGTGAGGAAACCGGCTACCACATCAACCTTGGAAAGCTACTGGGTAAAACCGTCTACCCCATCAAAGACGCAACCAAGGTTGTGTACTACTGGACGGGCAAAGTCATCGGCGGTGAATTCGAACCGAACGATGAAGTCGATGAGATTCGCTGGTTACCTATCGATGAAGCGAAAGAGCTCATGTCCTACGACCTCGACCGACAGGTCCTAGCCAAGGCAGAGAAGCGGTTTCGCCTGCCCTCGACGAGCCGGATTCTCTATGTCCGCCACGCTCGCGCGCATGACCGCAAGAAATGGGCCGGCGATGACAACCTTCGGCCCTTGGACAAGAAAGGGCGCCGCCAGTCAGAGATGCTTGTGCCCCTGCTAGCACCATTCGCACCAGATCGGATCTACTCGGCGCTGCCGGATCGCTGCCAAGCAACAGCAGCACCGCTTGCGGACGAATTGAAGGTGCCCATCGACGTCGACGTCCGTTTCGGCGATGAAGCCTGGATCAACAACATGGTGGACTCCCAAAAAGCCTTCATGGATGTGGTGAACGAAGGTGGCACGAGCGTCATCGTGGGCCAGGGTCTCATCATCCCGAACATGCTCGCATGGTTGGCAGCTAATGGCCGCTTGCCAATCGACGGGGAAATCAAGTCCAAAAAGGGCTCCGTCTGGGTGCTCACCTTCAACGAAGGCCAGCTCATCGGGGCAGACTACATGCCCACCGCGCTGCCTGTGCGTTAAGCAGCGCGGTGGGCAGCGGTGACTCTTAGGTGATCGACGGCTTGTATGCTGGGCGGTGCTCCTCAAAGTCCTCAATGGCACCCTCATCGCGCATGGTTAGACCAATATCGTCCAGGCCTTCCATGAGGCGCCAGCGGATGTAATCATCGATTTCAAACGTGAAGGTATTCTCCCCCACGGTGACCGTGCGGTCTTCCAAAGAAACGGTCACCTCGGTGCCAGGGTTTTGCTCGAGGATCTTCCAGATCAGCTCAATATCGGACTCCGTCATTTGGCCGGCCAAGAGCCCTGCCTTCGACGTGTTGCCGCGGAAGATGTCCGCGAAGCGTGGGCTAAACACAGCCTTGAATCCATAATCCATAAGTGCCCACACGGCGTGCTCACGCGACGAGCCCGTACCAAAATCCGGGCCAGCGAACAGGACCGAACCGTTTTTGAACGCCTCCTGGTTCAGCACAAAATCCGGCTCGCCTTGACGCCAGTTTGAAAACAAGCCGTCCTCAAAACCCGTGCGTGACACACGCTTCAAATACACGGCCGGAATGATCTGGTCCGTGTCTACGTTCGAGCGGGTCAGCGGGACGCCAATGCCAGTGTGAGTGGTGAACTTCTCCATGGTGGTGTACTCCTTACAGATCAGCGGGGCTGGACAGATGGCCAGTAATAGCGGTGGCTGCAGCAACCAGCGGGGAAACCAGGTGAGTGCGGCCGCCGGGGCCTTGACGCCCTTCGAAGTTACGGTTAGACGTAGAAGCGGAACGCTCGCCAGGCTTGAGCTGATCCGGGTTCATGCCCAAACACATGGAGCAGCCGGCGGTGCGCCAATCAGCACCGAATTCCGTGAAGATCTTGTCCAGGCCCTCTTCTTCCGCCTGCTGCTTCACCATTGCAGAGGACGGCACAACCATCATGCGGGTCTCTGGGTGAATCTTCTTCCCTTTGAGAATCTCGGCTGCGGCACGCAGGTCCTCAATACGAGCGTTCGTGCAGGATCCCAAGAAGACAGTGTCGATCTTGATGTCGCGCAACGGTGTGCCCGGCTCAAGGTCCATGTACTTGAGGGCTTTCTCAGCGGCTGCCTTCAACGTGTCATCGCCGAAGGACTCTGGGTCCGGGACAAACTCAGCCAGCGGCAAACCCTGGCCCGGGTTCGTGCCCCAGGTGACAAACGGAGTCAGTGCCGAACCGTCGATTTCCACGACGGTATCGAACTCCGCACCCTCGTCTGTTGGCAAGGTCTTCCAGTAGGCCACGGCCTCATCCCAGTCCTTGCCCTTCGGCGCAAACTCTCGCCCCTTGACGTATTCAAAGGTCTTCTCATCCGGTGCGACCATGCCTGCACGCGCGCCACCCTCGATGGACATGTTGCAGATGGTCATGCGGGCTTCCATCGACAGCTTCTCAATCGCTTCGCCGCGGTACTCGATGATGTGGCCGGCACCGCCGTTCGTGCCTATCTTGGCGATGATGGCCAGGATCAGATCCTTCGCCGTCACACCCGGCTGCAACTCGCCGGAAACCTCAATAGCCATTGTCTTGAACGGCTTGAGGGGAAGCGTCTGCGTTGCCATGACGTGCTCGACCTCAGAGGTACCAATGCCCATCCCGATGGAACCAAAGGCGCCGTGAGTAGACGTGTGTGAGTCACCGCACACGATGGTCATGCCGGGCTGGGTAATGCCCAGCTGCGGGCCGACGGTGTGCACAATGCCCTGTTTGATGTCGCCCATGGAGTGCAACCGCACACCGAACTCCTCGCAGTTCTTGCGCAGGGTGGACACCTGGGTGCGAGAGGTCAGCTCCTCGATCTCCAGCAGGTTACCGGACTTGATGCCAACGGTAGGCACGTTGTGATCCTCAGTAGCCAGGTGCTGCTCGGGGTGACGGATCTTACGGCCGTTCATCCGCAATCCGTCGAAAGCCTGCGGGGAGGTCACTTCGTGGAGAAGCTGGAAATCAATGTAGATCAAGTCCGGGTCCCCATTCTCACCCTTCTTGACCACGTGGTCGCGCCAGACTTTCTCAGCCAGTGTCAACGGTTTATCAACCATTGTCCCTCCTTGCACCTTCCCATCCCATGGGACTCAGATTTCCATTCGGTGAGACAGTATAGATCATCTCTTTGCTCAGCTTATCCACGCCTCCCCCACCCCTCACATTTCCCCTTCTCCCTTCCCCACAAGAATGCCTCTCACATAGTGGACTGCTACGATCCACTATGTGAGAAAGACCGATAAGAAGACAGAGGTTCCCGAGGGCCCGTCCGGCATCAAAGTCCTCGACCGCTCTGTGAGCATCATCGAGGCGATCGCTAGTGGCGATAAAACACTGTCTCAGCTAAGCGATGTCACCGGCCTGCCCCGCGCTACAACGCACCGATTGGCCACCGCACTGGAAGTGCACCACATTCTCATCCGCACGGAGGCCGGCGCCTGGTCCATCGGGCCAGCCCTCTCCCGCTACGCCGCATCCGCTCCATCCGCGGTCATTGAAGCAGCCAAGCCCATCATGGGCGCATTGGTACGCACCACTGGTGAGTCCGTCCAGCTCTACGAGCTCACCGGCAATACCCGCACCTGCGTCGCCGCTGTGGAACCGCCCAGCGGTTTGACCAATACCGTGCCGGTTGGTTCCCAACTTCCCTTGGATCGCGGTTCTGCTGCCCGCGTTTTTGCCGCATACGAGCACATCACCGCACCTTTTAGTGAGGATGAACTCGGTCGTGTACGTAAGACTCGTCTTGCGGAATCCGTGAACGAGCGCGAAGTTGGTCTGTCTAGTGTGTCCACACCCATCCATGACGCCGCAGGCCGCCTCCTTGCTGTCCTATCCATCTCCGGCCCAGCAGAGCGTCTCAAACCCTCCCCTGCCAACACATGGGGCAAGCAGCTGCTCAAAGCTGCCGATCAGCTGATGTCAGAAATCTAACTCACCTTGTGGAGATTAAAAACATGACTGAAAAAGACAACCGCTACGACGCCGGCATTGAAATCCGCCGCGCCGTGATGGGTGACGAGTTCGTCGATGCTGCCCTTGCGCGCAACGCCGGCAAAGACGGCGAACCACTGCAAAACCACATCACCGCTACCGTGTGGGGCTCCGTGTGGACCCGGCCAGGCCTGAGCCACCGCGACCGCAGTCTCCTCAACATTGGCATGCTCGTTGCACTCCGCGCGACCGAGGAACTGCGCGGTCACATCCGCGGTGGCCTGGCCAACGGCCTCACCCGCGAGGAGATCACCGAAGCCATCATTCATTCCTCCGGCTACTGCGGCGCACCCGCAGCGCTTTCCGCCATGAAGGTGGCCCAGGAAGTGCTCGAAGCCGAGCTTGGCCCCAAAGCGGACTAGCCGGCTCTAACTATCGGGGCCTAGGCTGCAGCGAAACCAGCAGTGAAACGAAAGAGTCCCTCCGAACCTGCAACAAGGTCCGGAGGGACTTTCTTGTACCCCGTACGGGATTTGAACCCGTGTTACCGCCGTGAGAGGGCGACGTCCTAGGCCGCTAGACGAACGGGGCGCGCTCGCTATTTCCGCGACCCGCTAACAGTAAAGCAACAGGCGGAAAACTCCAAACCGGCTGGTGATCATAACTGTTGTAATTACTCACACAACCACGATCGTGCAGCCGCTGCCTCTGAGAGCCCGGGAATGGTATCTACTTTGACGTGTCCGTAGCATCCTCCCGCTGAAATAGACTCGCTCCGCCGGGAAAAACAAATGTCCCTCCGAACCTGAAAGCAGATCCGGAGGGACTTCTTTGTACCCCGTACGGGATTTGAACCCGTGTTACCGCCGTGAGAGGGCGACGTCCTAGGCCGCTAGACGAACGGGGCTTAAGGACTATTTTGTCCTGCAGAACACTACTACGAGTTTTCTGCAGCTGGCCTACCAGGACTCGAACCTAGAATGACGGTACCAGAAACCGTAGTGTTGCCAATTACACCATAGGCCATCGTTGCTGTTGAACTACTTATGTAACTGAGCTGTTCAAGACAACGTTGGTTACTATAACCACGCTCCAACGTGACTACCAAATCGCCAGTTCAAACAGCAAAAATAGTGGGATGGAAAGAGTGACAAACTACCCCGCTGTGATTTCTACTTTCCCGCATCTTCGGCAACATACGGCGTCACAGCACGTGCCGCACGCAGGCGCGTGAGGGTGGACTCGCGGCCGAGGAGCTCCATCGACTCGAACAATGGCGGGGAAACAGCTGCACCGGTGGCGCCCACACGCAGGGCGCCGAAGGCAACACGGGGTTTGAGCCCGAGTTCGTCGATAAGCGCCTTGTTGAGAGCTGCCTCGATGCTGGGAGTGGTCCACTCCCCGACTGCTTCAAGCGCAGCGATTCCGGCGTCAAGAGGTTCTACGGCTGCTTCCTTGAGGTTCTTCTTTGCGGCGCGCTCATCGAGGGTGAGTTCTGAATCCGGGATAACAAGGAACTTGAGCAGGTCGTAGGCGTCCGAAAGTACCTTGATGCGTGTCTGCACGAGATCGGCGGCGATAGCGAACTTCTCTTCTGGGTAATCGGCCGGGAAATCGGTGTACTCGGTCAAGTACTCGCGCAGGCGGTTCTTAAAGTCCTCCGGCTCAAGCATGCGGATGTGGTCCGCATTGATGGCTTCCAACTTCTTCTGGTCGAAGCGAGCAGGGTTAGCCAACACGTCAGAAACGTCAAAGGCTTTGACGAACTCATCCACAGTGAAAATGTCTTGGTCGGCGGACAGCGACCAACCAAGAAGAGCAAGATAGTTGATCATGCCCTCGGGGATGATGCCGTTATCGCGGTGGTTGAACAGGTTCGATTCCGGGTCGCGCTTAGACAGCTTCTTGTTGCCCTGCCCCATAACGAAGGGAAGGTGCCCAAACTCGGGAGTGAAGTCGGTGATGCCAATGCGCTGCAGCGCTTCGTAGAGTGCGATCTGGCGCGGGGTGGACGAAAGAAGGTCCTCGCCGCGCAGGACGTGGGTGATGCCCATCAACGCGTCGTCGACAGGGTTGACCAGGGTGTACAGCGGCGCACCGTTGGAACGCGCAACAACATAATCCGGCTGGGTGGTGGACTTGAACTCCACCTCACCACGGACCAGATCATTCCACTTCCAATCCTTATCCGGCATGCGTAGACGCCACACTGGCTCGCGGCCTTCGGCCTTGAACGCGGCAACCTGTTCCTCTGTGAGGTTGCGGTCAAAGTTGTCATAGCCCAGCTGTGGGTCGCGACCAGCAGCGATATGGCGCTCCTTGACCTCCTCTGCGGTGGAGTATGCCGGGTAGACCTCACCTGCCTCGATCAACTTGTCCAGGACGTCCTTGTAAATGTCCATGCGTTGGGACTGACGGTAGGGCTCGTGCGGGCCACCTTTGACCACGCCTTCGTCCCATTCCATACCAAGCCATGTCAGAGAATCAATGATGGCCTGGTAAGACTCTTCTGAGTCACGCTTGGCATCAGTGTCCTCAATACGGAACACCAGAGTGCCTCCGGTGTGGCGGGCTTGCGCCCAGTTAAACAGCGCCGTGCGGACCATACCCACGTGCGGAGTACCAGTGGGTGATGGGCAGAAACGAACACGTACGGATGTGGCAGAGTCAGTCATGCACACAACTGTAGCGCGCTCTCCCCCACGGCTCGCCAGCAGCGCCTTCCTCGCGTAGGACAGATGCAGTCCCGCAAGTGAGCGATCCGGAGGTTTTAATAGCATGTGCTTATCGACGCTTCCCCACCCGCTAAGATGGTCCCCCATGTCTACCCGCCCTGCTGCCGCACCTGATACCGCACCGGACTTTGCGCTGTCGCGGCCCACAGGTTCCGTGCGCACTCAAGGCGCGGTAACCACGTTCAGCGATACCGGCTCAGCGGTCACTTCCCTTGAGCGCGGTGATGTCAAAATTGTTGTCGGCGCACTCCCCTTCGACCGTGAGGCCCCAGCAGCGCTTACGGTCCCGGAGCACATCATCCGCGAGGACGGCTGCCTACAGCCACATGCCTATTACCGTTCTGGCCCCGGCTCAGTGGTCCATGCGCGTGTGAGCGGATTTGATCCGGAGCCACGCGAACATCTTCGTCGCATCGAAGCAGCGATTGACACAATCCGGGAATCCCGCCTGGACAAGGTCGTGCTCGCCCGCGCTGTTGATTTTGCGTTCGATCCACCGGTGGACCCACGCCTTGTTGCGGCGAGGCTCATTGACCTATCTCAATCACGCGATGGGTTCATGGCTGACCTTTCGCCCGCTGGCTTGCAGGGCCACACGATCGTGGGCTCCTCACCAGAACTGCTCATCCGCCGCGATGGGTTGAACATTTACTCCTACCCACTTGCCGGCTCAGCACCTCGCATCCCAAATGATCCGGTGGCCGATGCTGCTGCCGGTAAGGCGCTAGCGATGTCGAAAAAGAACCTCGCAGAACACTCCTACGTTGTTGAACACATCCGCGAAATCCTCGAGCCTCTATGCACGGAAATGAACATTTCCACCCGTCCACAGCTCGAATCCACCAATGAGATGTGGCACTTAGCCACCCCCATCAAAGGCGTGCTTAAACAGCCGGCTCCAACCGCCTTGGAGCTCGCAGCCAAGCTCTACCCCACTCCGGCTGTTTGTGGAACCCCACAGCATGCGGCAGAAACACTGATCACTACAGCTGAATCGGATCGTTCTTTCTACGCCGGTGCCGTTGGCTGGACCACGTCCGACGGTAATGGCGAATACGTCGTGTCTATCCGCTGCGCGCAAGTCAACGCTGATGGCACAGCTGCCCGCGCGTGGGCCGGTGGCGGCCTCGTTGCCTCCTCAGATGCAGAAGAAGAGCTTGCGGAAACCACCGCCAAGCTCCTCACCATCCAGCGTGCGCTGGGACTTTAGAACAACGCTTTATGCCCGCTCAACCGGATTACGCAGGGAACCAATCCCGTCAATCTCCACCTCGATGGTGTCACCTGGGACCATCTCGGCTGTGCCCGCTGGAGAGCCAGTGCAGATCACATCGCCCGGAAGCAATGTGTAGGACGATGTGATGAACTCGATGATCTTGCCGATCTTCCAGATCATCTGGTTCGAGTTCGAGTCCTGCTTCGTCTCCGTAACACCATCGTGAGTCAGGTGAGCCTTGATCGGCAGATCATCAAAGTCGAACTTGTCCAAGTCCGTCTCAATCCAGGGACCCAGCGGGCAGAAGGTGTCAATGCCCTTGGCACGTGCCCACTGGCCATCCGCGAATTGCAGATCACGCGAAGAAACATCGTTGACGATGGTCACACCACGAACAACAGACTTCCAGTCTTCAGCCTTGACGCTCTTGCATGGGACGCCAATGACCAGCGCCAGCTCGCCTTCAAACTCGACGCGTGTAGCAAAGTCTGGAATCTTGATCGCCGCATCCGGGCCGATGACAGCTGTCGGCGGCTTGAGAAAGAGAGTCGGTGGAAGGTGTTCAGCAGACTGTTTGAACACCTCTGCAACGTGGTCGGCATAATTGCGGCCAATAGCTACGACCTTGCTGGGAAGCATGGGCGCGAGCAGGCGAACGCTCTCAAGCGGCCACTCCTTACCCGTGTACTCCGGTTCCGTAAACGGGGTCCCCTTAATCTGCTTGGCAGTGGTGCTCTCATCATCGATGACCGCGAAGGTCATTCCCTCAGGTGTGGCAATTCGTCCAAAACGCATGGGGATGAGCATACGCGAGCCAGATCACAGCAGTGGCTTTAACCCGCACATTCCTCTCTACATGCTCGATGGTTCCCTAGCTTTCCCCACAGTCAAAGCAAGGTACAGCTCAGCGCATGCGAGCGCGTCCGTCAGCGCATTGTGGTTTCCGTAATCAGGCAGGCCATGACGAGCACGTACACGCGCTAGCCGCAAATCCTCTCCCCGTGGGTACGTTCCCATGCGTTCCATTCGGCGACGTTCCAAAGTCATTGTGTCCACGACTTCCTCATCGCGCACCCGCCATGTTTTACCAAAGACCTTTTTGTGCAGCGCGCCCAAAAATCCGGTTTCCATCTGCGCAAAATGCGCGAGGAGTTTTCGGCTTTCCAGCGCCTTTAGGAACTTCTGAAGGGCTTCCGCAGAGGGAATGCCATGGCGAGCAACATCATCATCAGTCACGCCATGCACGGTCGCGGAATCACCAACATGAGCACCACTGAGCACGCAATAGCCAGCGCCGGAAAGATCAATCACACGATCGTTGATGGGCACCCACCCAATTGAGACAAGTTCATGCACGCCGGGTTTCAACCCCGTTGTCTCCACATCCACCGCGAGTAGCGCGCCTGCTTCCAGGTCACGCTTGGGTGGTCGAAAGAGCCCAGAGAACATCTAAATCGACCTCACGGGAAACTTCGATGCCATTGCCGCTTGTAGGGATTTGATAATGCGGAAGGAGTCCCGCAACGCGTCGCGGTCGATCGAGGACATCTTGGATGGGTCAATGTGATAGTTCGGGGTCTCCCCTGTCCGCACCTGCTCCGCTTGGTGGCGCAGTGCCAGGTTAGAAATGTGGTCGTAGGCGCGCTGCAAGTCTTGGGCGCCGCGGGCGCTGATGCTATCTCCCGCCGCCTGCTCAATGCGCTCCTGTGTGCCCACCACTGTCGAGCCCGCCAGAATGCCGTACAGTCGCGCCATCTGCACCACTGCTGCGGTGCCACCCTTCTTCACATCAAGCGTGTCCGCATACTCTCCAGAACGTTGGACGACGAACCCGCGGAAGAAACCGATGGGTGGTTCACGGCGCGTGGCTAGCGCCGCCAGATGCGCATGGAGGCGACGGGATCCACGCGCGGAAACAACCGCGTTGTCATGGACTCGCTGCGCCATCTCTTCATCACCGAAGAGACACCGGAAATCAAAGAACACCTGAGCGTGAAGCAGCGCCTCCGATTCGGGGGCGGTAATCCAGTTGTGGAAGGTCTTGTTCCATTCACTTTCGGTCATACGCCATTCCGACGTGGACGCCATCATGTCACCTGGACATAATGTCTGCCCGGCATCCGCCAAACCCGTGCAGATGTACTCAGTGAACTTCTGAAAGTACTCGCCGTGTTCGGCCTCGTCATAGGAATCAGACAACACCAGCGCATTGTCCTGATCCGAGGCAGGCCCCATTTCACGGCGCGCTTGTGAGCCCACCGCCACGAAGGCAAAAGGTACCGGCGGTGGTCCGAATTCCTCATAAGCCAGCTCGGAAAGACGCCGCGCGATCGCATCCGCAATGCCGGTGAGCAAGTGTTGCACGTCGCTTGCCGACGACCCCCGGTCCACAAACCTCGCCGCCACTGCTGCCGCGCGCTTATAAGCATCCCGCAGCTCATTCCTACTACTGCCAGCCACATCAGCAGCCAGGTAGATGGGATCTGATTGGAGCTGGTGCATGATGTCACTACTGGTCAGAACACCGATGATTTCTTGCGAGGTCCCATCGACCACGGGCAGGTGGTGGAAGCCGTGTTCGCTCATCACCAACATGGCCTCAAACAGCAATGTCTCGGCGTTGATGGTGCGCACCGGTGATGTCATCACTTCGGCCACCGCGGCAGCAGTGGAATAACTTTCGGCTACAACGCGTCGGCGCAGGTCCCGGTCGGTGAGAATGCCAATGTCTCCGCCTTCCTCCACTGGTGTGACCACGATGCAGGACACATCACTCTCGCTCATTCGAACAGCGGCATCTCGGATCGACGCAGATGCCTCCACCGTGACCAAGTTGCCCGTTTTGATCATCTCACTCACGTTGGTGCGCAGAGTGTCTGCATTGCCCGGATCGTTCAACTCCTGTGCATAGGCAGCAACACGGCGAGAGAGGGATTGGAAGAAACGGAGGATATCCGGGTGATCGCTAATAAGCGAAACAAAAGCTTCACGTGGAAGGACCAGCAAAATGCTGTCTTCCACCGCGATCATGGTGTAATCCGATTCGGGCGTGCTGACGAGCGAGGAATACCCGAAATTGCGGCCGGATTCGCGCCGATCGATGAGCGTATCTCCCTCGGCGAGAACATCGACGGCGCCTGAACGGATGATGTACAGGTTGTCATTGATCTGGCCACGGGTGACGATGACCTCGCCCCGACGAACATAAATGATCTGCATTTGGCGTGGCAGCGCCGAAAGGGCTTCATCCGGCAGATGGGAAAATGGTTCGTGCTGCGCGAGAAAACCACGCACCTCATCGAGTTCAACTGTCATGGGCTTAGAGTGCCAGAAACTCTGGCCGCACATGACAGCTTTGACCGTTTTGGGGCTTTTGGAATGTGAAATAAATTAACTACTGGTAGCTGACAAACCACGGGCGCGGGTTCACCTGCGTGTATGTCTGCTCGGGTGTGAACATTGGCTTGTCCTCGTCGATGAAATTCTTCCAGGCAACGAAGAACCTCGGGTCAAGGTTCTCCAGCAAAATGTTCCAGGTATCAAACTTCTCACCAGGTGTGCCGTGTCCATCCGCATGGAGGATGAAAGACAACTCTGGGTGATCCGTGTTGATGTTGTGCCGATCCGGCAGCATAGCCACCTGGAATTGGTGCACGATGAGGGCTTTCTGCGGCAGCTTGTGCTTGCGGGTCAGGTCAGCCAACCACTGCGTGACCTCATTGATTTCCGCAGCGTCCGCAGAGCCAACCTGTGCAGCTGGGGTTTGTCCCGGCTGAAGTTTCCACTCCGCATCTAGTGCTAAACCGACATTCGGGCGCTTCAACAGCTCCTCATAGAGCACCGCCTGGTCCTTAAAGGTGTCCAGCCCCGGCTGCAGGTCTATAACGGCATACCCACCAGCTTCCGTAATCGCATCGATATACGGAACGAGATCGTCTGGATCCGTTTCGTTGGTGAAGTTGCCGTCATCCCCGGGTCCGGCTGATGCCACAGTGGCAATAACCTCAAAAGCCGGGACGATGGTCTCATCTGTGTGTTCGCGGTATTCTTCCACCCACTTCTGCACCACCTGCACCGCTTCGGCTGGAGGCTGCTCCCCCATCTGTCCCAGCGCTGGCCCAGATGGATGGCCATAGAGCGCGATCATGCGGCGCCCAGGGAAAACCAGACCGCCACCGCCGGGCAATTCGCCATTGGCGGCCATGTCCACGGCCCCATTTAAATACTCTGAAGAACCGAAGTCCTGGCCTAGAGCTAGTACTTTCTTGCCTTTCACCTGATCCATAGATTCCCGGGTCAGACGCGGATCTGGATACGACAGGACGGTGACGGGGATGTGCTTGGCTGTGGCAGTGGCTGCTGCTGCCAAGGAGGTCGACTCCGTGGCAAACACCGGGGTCTTGCTTTCCTTGGTGGCGCGTGCGCCACGATCGACGATCTGGGTGATTCCGTGGCCATCTCCGGAATCGACAGCCACGGTTTCGTCGATAAGCGCTAAGTCCTCCGCATCTGTTTCAGCCTCCATGGAGGTGTCTACGGGATCCTCTGATGAAACCTGAATTCGGCGTTGTGCTCCTAGGCGCGAAATCTCCTTCTCCACGGCATCTTCAGCACCTGGTTGATGGATAAGCATGGGCGCGCCGAGATCAACAGCAATTCCTGCTGCTTTCAGTTGAGCGTCGCGGGATGGAGCAGAAACAACAACGCTATCAGAGGTTTCAAAGAAGGCCCCGGACGCATCGATGCCTGTGCCATCGACATCGGCAAGCACCGTGGAGCCATTCTCAACGAGAGGCCGAAGCAGGGTGTCAATCTCAGACAGGTGTTCAACAGCTTTATCAGGCTTCTTCGTACACGCAACACCGCCCAGTCCCACGGTAAGACTGACTGCGATAGCAGAGACAGTACGGACCAAACGGGCTGGGGGGTGAGAAGCACGCATGGTGCGAAGCCTACTTGAGACCTTCAGCGATCCTTGTGCCGACCCTCTCAGTCACAATTTCTTCATCGGCACGCTCGGACACATCCTGGGCCACAGCGTCCTCAATACGCACCGCATTTTCCTCATCACCCAACCAGCGCAGCATCATCGCCACAGAAAGGATCATCGCGGTAGGATCCGCGATCCCCTGTCCAGCAATATCAGGTGCGGAACCGTGAACCGGCTCGAACATGGACGGGTTCGTCCGGGATGCATCGATGTTGCCGGAGCACGCCTGGCCAACGCCACCGGTAACTGCACCAGCTAAGTCTGTGAGGATGTCACCAAAGAGATTGTCGGTCACGATGACGTCATACCGCTCCGGGTCAGTAACCATGTAGATGGTCGCGGCATCGATGTGGTTGTAATCCACCTCGACCTCTGGGTACTCCGCAGCGACATCGTTGACGGTGTTCTGCCACAGCGCGCCAGCATTGGTCAGCACATTAGTCTTGTGCACGAGCGTTAGCTTCTTACGACGAGCTATCGCTGTTTCAAAACCATGGCGAACGAGGCGCTCGACACCGTAACGAGTGTTCTGCGAGACCTCGCAGGCCACCTCAGCTGGGGTGCCCTGACGCAGAGTGCCACCATTGCCGCAGTACAAACCCTCGGTACCTTCGCGCACCACAACAAAATCAATGTTGCCGGGATTAGCCAGCGGGCTCACCGCCGTCGGGTACAACTTCGAAGGGCGCAGGTTAACAAAGTGATCCAGCTTGAAGCGAAGTGGCAACAGCAGGCCACGTTCCAGCACACCAGCCGGCACCCGCTCCGGATCTCCAATCGCGCCGAGCAGGATGGCATCGTGCTCGCGCAGGCTTGCCAGATCCTCATCCGTCAACAACTCCCCATTACGCAGGTAGCGGCGGGCGCCGAGGTCATACTCCGTGAACTCAACGTCTTGGCGCACGGCGTTGAGCGCCTTAAGGCCCTCAGCCATCACCTCGGGGCCGATTCCGTCGCCAGCAATAACTGCGATCTTCATGTGGTGTGTCACCTTTCTTCCCATTGAGGGCGGCTTAAGGGCTGGTGTGCGAATGAGGGTTTAGTCCAGTACCAGCTGGAAACTGGATGCCTGAATAGACTCGGCGATAGCCTTCTCCAGATCCGCTGGGATCTCAGACTCAACTCGGAGGATAAGGAACGCACCGTCGCCCTTGGCAGCCTGGGTCAAAGCAGCAGCCTCGATATTGATGCCCTTCTCACCCAGCTGGCTGCCAACCTTACCCAGTGCACCAGGCTGGTCCGTGTAGGACAGGAACAGGTTGCGGCCTTCTGCGCGCATGTCCACGCCACGGCCGTTGATGCGCACAATCTTCTCCACGTGCTCAAGGCTGGTCAGTGCCCCCTCCACGGTCGCGGTATCACCATTCGCTGAAACAACCTGAACCTCCAACGTGGAGCGATGACCGCGGGATTCAGTGGCCACACCAGACTCCATTTCAAGACCACGCGCCTTGGCAATAGCAGGTGCGTTAACAAAGGTAACCGGCTCCTCCACGATGCCAGAAAACAGACCGCGCACAGCGGACAGGGCCAGTGTGGACGGATCCTCGGTGGACAACTCGCCTCGGGCGGTGACGCGGAGGGACACCGGGGCCTCATCGAGCAGGCTACCTGCAAGGAGACCGAGCTTGCGTGCGAGTTCAAGCCATGCGGCAACCTCTTCGCCCACGGCACCACCGATGACGTTGACGGCATCCGGGACGAACTCGCCGGCCAGCGCCTTGAGTACGGAATCAGCAACGTCCGTGCCTGCACGGTCCTGTGCCTCAGCGGTGGATGCGCCCAAGTGCGGAGTCACAACTACCTCATCCAGGGCGAACAGTGGGGAGTCCGTGCACGGCTCAGTGGCGTACACGTCAAACCCAGCGCCGCGGATCTTTCCGTTGGAAATGGCATCAGCCAGCGCCTGCTCATCTACCAGGCCACCGCGCGCGGCGTTGATGATGATCTGTCCTTCCTTGGCCTTCGCCAGCAGCTCAGCGTTGAACATTCCCTGCGTTTCCTTGGTCTTGGGTAGGTGAATGGTGACAAAGTCAGCACGGGAAACAAGCTCTTCCAGCTCCACCAGCTCGACACCGAGCTGCGCGGCGCGTGCGGGGTTAGCGTACGGGTCATATGCAATGACGGTGGTTTCAAAAGCGGAAAGGCGCTGTGCAAAGAGCTGACCAATGTGGCCAAATCCGACGATGCCCGCGGTCTTGCCAAAGATTTCAACACCCTTGAAGGAGGATCGCTTCCACTCCCCGTCACGCAGGGTCTTGTCCGCAGCCGGAATCTGGCGTGCAGTGGACAGAAGCAGGGCGATAGCGTGCTCACATGCGGAGTGAATGTTGGAGGTCGGCGCGTTGACCACCATGACGCCACGCTGGGTTGCGGTGTCCACGTCAACGTTGTCTAGGCCCACACCGGCGCGACCAACGATACGCAAGTTCGGCGCGGCTTCAAGGACCTCAGCATCAACAGTGGTTGCGGAGCGAACGAGCAATGCCTCTGCCTCGGGCACAGCAGCGAGGAGCTCAGCGCGGTTCGGGCCGTCTACCCAGCGCACCTCCACTGCATCTCCGAGCGCATCCACGGTGGATTGGGCGAGTTTATCTGCAATGAGGACAACGGGTTTAGACACGGTATTTACATCTCCTGCTATGTGGGTTGGTGCACTCGGACGTGCATTCGCTTCTGGCAGCGTCGATTATTTTATTCACACCACTGTGTATTCCCCTATTTCAGGGTTCTATTTCATGCAGTATTGCTTATCCGCGCCACCTCCGCCCCCTCACAAGACCTGTGGCAACTTCTCTATCCCAGCAAAACTCCGAGACTCTGCGGTCGCCTCCGCCTCCTTGATCCGGCTGCGCAGCTCCTCATCGGTGCCAAATTCCGGCCCTAAAGCAATGAGCGGCTTATCTGCAAGTCCTGTCATGACCAACAGTGCGCGATCATCCACGCGCGGGTCTGGGTCATCCACCACATAAACGTCCGCGCCAAATCCTCGTGCAGTGGCAACAGCGGCAAGGGGGCTCGAAGCCACTGCAATCACGTGGGGCGCCATCTCAGCGTTCTGCCTTGATTGAAGTGGGACAACGCCTTCTTTTGCCCGATCTTCCACGTGCTGCTCTCCCCCATAGCCACTTTTCAGCCACACCGGATCATTGGGATCCAGACCCGCAACCGCCGCTACCGCTTTCTCAGGTGCATCCACTACTTTTTCGCCGAACTGCAGCGCCGTTGCTTTCTCTAAGGCATCCAATCCACCGGGATCCCGGATCACGGTGAGCTTCTCCGAGTAATTGAGTACGGGAACGTTGCCCACGGCAAAGACCGTGTGGGTATCCAGCCGTTCAATCTCCCGCACCACGGCCGCATGATGGTCGCTGGAATACACAACCATCGGTGCATGGGCGACAACTGCCAGCGATGCAGCGCGCAGCTGTGATTGCGGATCGCCGTCGCTGATGATGAGTACCTCAGAGTTGTCAAAGAAGATCTTTGAGGTTTCGAAGCCCCACGGGTCATCTACCACGACCGGGGTTGGCGTAAAACGTTCAGACACATGGTTTGAACGGTTCACTGTGCGCGCCTGCTGCAGAAGTGGAGGCACCGTTGTTGTTGGCGTGGTCACTGTGGGGTCTTGCCCAGTGGCTCCATCTTCAGCAGACGTGCATGCAACAAGCCCCAGCGCAAGACAGATGACAGCACCAATTAGCGGTGCTGCCTTACGCTTTGTGTCGCTTACTTTCGTCACGCGTCCTCGATATCACTGTCTTCGCTGCTTGCATTCCTCGCGCTGACGTTACCGTCACGCACCACGGGTTTGTCCATGGCATATTCAATCATCCCGATGAAACGTTCCGCCCGGTCAGCAAAGAATGCCTCCCAATGAGAAGTCAGCAGGTATTCCGGCACCAATTCGTGTGTTGCCAAAACTTCATCGAATTCTGAATCTTCCATGATGGCCTTGGATTGCAGACGCGAGAGGTACCGTTTCGGATCCCCGCTTTCCATCACGCTTTCAGTGCGTTTGCCAAGGGGTGTGCGGTTGAGTACCGAGTGCGCCAATTGTTCATCCACGCCATGTGTGTGGCAGTAGCCAGAGGGAAAGACCTGATAGAAATCGGGTTGCAGTTCAACGATGCTGGTGGCGTCAAAAGTCTTGCCCGTACGCCAATCGCGTGCACCCCGCGCCATGAGCAGCGAATAGATACCGCGATACACCGCCGAATCGGGACCAGCGGTGAGCAAACGCGACTCCGCAAACTGTGCATCTCTTACTGTTTTAGGTACCTCGTCGGTGGTGCCCATGGCCCACGGGGTGACTTGGTCCACATCAATGCCCGCACGAATAGACGGCGCGTGCGCACCATAGAGCTCACCAAACACACCACACCAGAACCATTGGTTAACACGGTCCGTGGTGGTCTGTTCATCGCAGCTGAGACCGGCTGTATCCCTGTTCAAACGCGCAAGAATGACAGCCAAGGGAACAAGCTGATGCGAATAAGGAACCTGATCAACGGTGAAAATGCACCGTTCTTCCAAAAACCTCGCGGTGCGATCAAAAGCCGCAACTAGTTCACGTGAAGCCCAGAGATAATCCTCCAAGGCCAAGTTAAGAACGTCCCCACGGTGGCCACGGGACGGGCCCGTCGTGCTGGACACCAACAGTGAAACACCGCGTAAAAAGCGCACTCGGTCGATCTCATCCAACGCCGGATGCTTGCGCAATTCCTGCTCACACTGCTCCCAATGTTTGGCGAGGACGAAAGTGGGATCCTCAAGGGCAAAGCTGGCAGTCAGCAGCTCAAAGACATCCATCGACACACCTTGCGAATTAGCCTGGGCAAAGATCTGCCCAACACCGATCTGAGAGGTGTCACGGTCGAGCCGTGTCATCGGGATGTCGTAGGCCGCCAACGGTCGCAAAACTCGGCGATGGAATTCCTTCACTTTGTCGCGCAGTTCGGGGTCATCGGTTTTCGCTGCCATATCAAAGAGCAGGTCATTGCCTTCCTCCCACAGCAGGGAGGACACCGGTACGACGTAGTTTTCTACCATCGACTCCCGGGAAGTTATTCCTCCGGGGATGTCGGGCCCAAAGTGCGAGCGGATTTCCCCGTCATCGTCGATAGCAAAAATTGCTTCTTCCGGTATGGGTTCTGTTTGAACTGCGAGGCGCACGTCCACAAAGAATCGTCGATAAATGCTCCGCCCGCGAAAATCCAGGACCTCAATGCGGCCATCACCTTGGAACGTCAAATACAGAGAAGACAGGCGCTGCTGGCCATCGAGAAGCAGCAAGCCCGGATCACTGTCTGTGGCTGGTGCGCCGGGAAGTGGCTGTGGACTGAAGCGCATAGGCACATTTCGTGTATCCAGCGCCAGTAAGGTTCCCACTGGGTAGCCCCGCAGGACCGTGGAAATGAGCAAGCGTGTGCGGTCCACATCCCACAGGTAGGTGTGCTGGAAATCAGGAATTTGAAGCTCGCCACGTTCAGCGCGTGCGAACAAGTCGGTCAAGGAGTAGCTCGGCGTTGTAAACCCCATGTGTCTAACTGTAGAGGACACCATCCCTTTCAGGCGGGTTTAAAGTGTTTCCCGCGCCTCCTCGGGTGCACACACCACCTCATGGTTCACGTGTCCTGGTGGTTCAATCTGGATGGTGGCGTGATCAACCCCCAGCTCTGCAAGCTTTTCTTGCGCACGGTCCAGCAGAATCCCGTGGTCCGCACGTGTGATGAGGTGCACGGTACACAACACGTTGTTGCCGCTCATGGACCACAAATGAAGGTCATGGATCCCTTCCACGCCGTCGAGTGCGAGCAATTCCTCAGACACAACATCAGGGTCGAAGCCTTCGGGAACACGTTCAAGCAGAATGCTTGTCGACGACTTGAGGAGCTCCCATGCCCTCGGTAGGACCATGCCCGCAATGATGAGCGACGCGATGACATCTGCCGCTTGGAAACCGGTGGTGGCAATGACAATGCCTGCCACGATCACCGCCACCGAGCCAGCCATATCCACCAGCACGTGAAGATACGCACCTTCCACGTTGATGGAATCCTTGCGTTGGCGATGCAGCACTAGCGCGGACGCTGCATTTGCAACCAGACCAATGACGGCAATGATGATCATCGTGCGGCTGGCGATCTCCGCGCCACGCCCAAGACGCGATACCGCTTCGTAGACGATCCACAGTGACACCACGCCCACGGTCACCGCATTGACAGCTGCTGCAAGGACCTCGGCTCGACGATAGCCGAAGGTAGCAAACCGCGACACTTGCTTACGCCCGATGAGAACAGCAACGAGGGCAATGATCATCCCCGTTGCATCGGAAAGCATGTGCATCGCATCGGCCAGCAACGCCATCGATCCAGACAACCAGCCACCGATGAGCTCCGCGAAGAAAACAACACCAGTGATAGTCAACGCGATGGCAAGCGAACGCACTGAGGCATCCAGGGCATCCGCCCCACCGTGATCATGGTGGTGATGAGAACGTCCGTGGGAGGACACGCTGTGTTCTTTCATGGCTCCACTTTATGACAATTCAGGACTTATTGAAAGTGTATTGAAAATAGGGTGACCTAAGCCAAGACCCTCATGAAGCCTAGTCACCTGCTTGGTCGCCGATTCATGCGTTCATTACACACGACACAGCACACATCCAAAATGAAAAGAAAACCTCATTTGAACCAAAAACTTGTTAGCGTGGACAACCGATTACTAAATACAGCTTTAGGAAGGTAGACCGACCAATGACTAAGCACAACGATCCGACCAAGTTTGAGTACGGTGGCTCGCTTAACGACGAAACGCGGATCCAGGATCCGATCCTGCCGGAAGATACCCGCACCGCGTCGATCCCGCTTGCCACCGGTGCGGACTACGCCGAGAGCTCCACCGGCACTAACACCAACGGTGGTGGCTGGTGGAAGTGGCTGCTCGGTGCCATCGCTCTGGCACTTCTGGGCTGGCTGATCTGGGCGCTGGTCACTGGTTCCGGTGAGCAGTCCTCGACGGAGCCGTCCACCACCATCGTGGGCACCACGACCATCAACGTGACCACAACCGTCGCCCCTGCTGAAGACGCGCCGGAACCGGCTCAAGATGTGCCAGGAGATAGCGCTCCTGCTGAAGATGCGCCAGCCCCGGTTGAAGAAGCCCCGGCACCAGCACCAGCCGAGGAAGCACCGGCGCCGGCAAACTAGCCACCACACTTTGGCGGCCCCGAAGGAGATCCACGCCCCTTCGGGTCCGTTTTGCTATGCACTAACCCAAGCGCGAGCACTTCATTGAATTCGATCCGAGGCACGTGGTCGAGATACACGAGCAGTGGGAGCACCTATTCATCTGGCTACAACAAGTCCTAAAACTGTGAAAGGACTCATATTCCGCGGGAACACTTCCTGAAGTTCTGTTTACCAGCAGGTTAAAGACCTAGCTTCCCCTGCGCTAATGCTGAGAATGGGCGTACAGTTAAAGTATGTCCACCAAAATAGATAGTGCCAGGAAAATTTTGGGGGACCTCGCGTCCACCCGATCAAACCGCGAAGAGTTGTACAAGTATTTCCACCAGCACCCTGAGCTGTCCATGCAGGAGCGTGGCACCGCAGATCGCATTGTTCAAGAACTCGAAGCTTCGGGCATATCCACCACCCGCATCGGGGAAACAGGCGTTCTTGCCACCATTGAAAACGGTGCCGGCCCAACCGTAGCCATGCGCGCTGATATTGATGCGCTGCCGGTGAAAGAAGTGTCCGGCAAAGATTACGCCTCCACAGCAACGCAGCTTGATGAGAAATCCGGTACCGAGGTTCCCGTCGCCCACGCCTGTGGGCACGACTTCCACCTCATGTCGCTGATCACAGCGCTGCAGGCATTCAACGCCCACAAAGATGAATGGTCAGGGACCTTCATCGGTGTCTTCCAACCCGCTGAAGAAACCGCCGAGGGTGCCCGCGCCATGCTGGACGCAGACCTCAAAGACGTCATACCCCGGCCGGATGTCTACCTTGGCCAACACGTGCTCGCCAGCTTGCCGTGCGGTTACGTAGGCACGCGTCCGGGCCCTGTGCTTTCCTCCGCTTTCTCAGTGAAGGTTGTCGTGCACGGCAAAGGCTCCCACGGATCCATGCCAGAACTTGGTGTTGACCCAGTTGTTCTGGCCTCCACCATCGTGATGCGCCTGCAGACTATTGTCTCGCGTGAAGTGGCAGCCAAAGAGACTGCGGTGGTGACCGTAGGAGCGATCCATGCAGGAACTAAGTCCAACATCATCACGGATTCTGCGGAACTGCTCATCAACACCCGCGCTTACAACAGCGCAGTAAGCGAGCACCTCAAAGAAGCCATCGAACGCATCGTTCGTGCAGAGTGTGTTGCGGCACGCAGCCCACAAGAGCCCGAATTCACCTACTACGACCGCTACCCGCTCACCGACAACGACGGGGATACCACCGCTACTGTGCGCGAGGCCTTCGACGCATACTTTGGCGATGAGGCCTGCGACCTCGATGCAGTTCCCGCCTCCGAGGATTTCTCCATCATCCCTGATGCGCTCGGTGTGCCCTACACCTACTGGGGTCTCGGTGGCTTCGCCGACTTGAGCAAAGCCGTGGGGAACCACAATCCTGCTTTCGCACCAGACCTCCAACCCACCCTTGATCGCGGCGCTGAGGCAATTGTTGTTGCGGCATCCGCATGGCTGACCAAGTAAGGAGTCCATGATGTCAACACCAATACAATCAGTCCAAAAAGCCAAAGAGTTCAAAGGTAATGATTCTGCTCTCCTCGGCATCGTCCTTGCCGTGATCACCTTCTGGCTTTTTGCTTAAACCACACTGAATATCGGCCCGGCGATGGGCCAAGACATCGGCACCCCTCCCGCCGTGATGAACATCGCCATCTCCCTGTCAGCATTGTTCTCTGGCATGTTCATCGTCGTCGCCGGTGGATTCGCTGATCGCATCGGACGTGTCCGGTTGACCGACATCGGTAACATCCTAGGCATCACCGGTTCTTTGCTCGTCGGTTTGGCAATCACCGGCGGCGTTGGCAATGCGATGCTCATCATTGGCCGCATCCTGCAGGGCGTCTCAGCCGCATGCATCAAGCCCGCAACGATGGCACTGCTGAAGACCTACTGGCAAGGTGCTGATCGCCAGCGTGCCGTGTCCATGTGGTCAATTGGTTCCTGGGGTGGCTCCGGCCTGGCTGCTATCTTCGGTGGATTCATGGCCTCCACGCCCCTTGGATGGCGCTCCATCTTCATTATCAGCGCACTGATCTCTGTGGCCTCTATCCTGCTCATGCGTCAGATTCCGGAGGATGCTCCGGCGAAAGACTCTGGCGCAAAGACCGATGTGCCCGGCATCATCACCCTGGCAACGTTTGTGCTGACCCTGTTGCTAGTGGTCACCCAAGGCGCAAACATTGGTTGGACCAGCTGGATTACCTGGACGCTGTTGGCAGTATCCATCCTCTCGCTGACCGCCTTCATCCGCGTAGAAAACCACAGTGAGGCGCCCCTGGTGGACTTCTCCCTGTTCAAAAACCCCGTGTTCACCGGTGCCACGATTTCAAACCTGATGATCAACGCAACCGCTGGCCTCATCCCCGTCACGCTGTGGGTCCTGCAGGATGCTGCTGATCTAGATGCTGCAAAGGCTGGCTATTACACGCTGGGTTACGCGATCTTCATTATCGGCTTCATCCGTGTCGATGAAAAACTCCTTCAGAAGTTCGGTGCAAAGAAGCCGATGATGTGGGGCGCGATGATCGTCATCGTCTCTATCGTTCTGCTTATGGGCACCAATGTGATGACGCAGACTTATCTCATCCTGGCGATCATCGCCTTCAGTCTGTTTGGTCTGGGCCTAGCTTTCTACGCCACCCCGTCGACTGACGCAGCACTGAGTGCCCTTCCGGATGACAAGGCTGGTGCAGGCTCCGGTGTGTACAAGATGGCATCTTCCCTCGGTGCCGCTTTTGGCGCCGCAATCCCGACGACTATCTACACCGTCATGTCCTCCTCGGATTCCGTCCTGCTGGGCAATGCACTCGAGTTTTCGGGCCGCCAGGACAACGCTGTTGTTCGTGAAGCAGCGATGTTCGGTCTGGGCGCAACGCTGATCATGGCGCTGATCGCACTTTGCTCGATTATCCTGTTCGTGCCCGGTGACGCTGGCAGCAAGAAGTCTGACAAGGCACCCACCAAGGCCACGGAGCTTCTGGCTGCTGCCGAGGAAGAAATCGCAGCCGCCGAGGAAAAGATTGCAAAGGCGCAAGAAGAAGCCCGTCTTGCCCGTCAACGCTACAAGGAAGCGCAAGAAGCACTCGCCAACGAGTAGTGTTCTTCCCTTGCACTTCTCCCCCACTGGCTGGACTGAAACATCAGTTTTACCAGTGGGGGAACTCTTATGTTGTAGGGGTATAGGAATGAGAAAACCGCCTAGAACTATCCGGTTTCAACCCGGGTTCCAGGCGGTTTATATTTGCCACGAAGTGTGGCTGGACCGTTTAACGCGCGGTGTCGGTCAGCGGGTTCTGAACCCAGCTCATCATGTCACGCAGCTCGGCACCGGTCTTCTCAATCGGGTGCTGGGAGATCTTCGCACGAAGATCCTCGAGTTCCTTGTTGCCACCCTCGACGTTGGCAATCAGGCGGCGAGTGAACTCACCCGACTGGATGTCTTTAAGAACTTCACGCATGCGCTCCTTAGCACCTGCGTCAACAACGCGTGGGCCCGACAGGTAGCCACCGAACTCAGCGGTATCAGACACCGAGTAGTTCATGTTGGCAATGCCGCCCTCGTAGATCAGGTCGACGATGAGCTTCATCTCGTGCAAGCACTCGAAGTAGGCCATCTCCGGCTCGTAGCCGGCCTCAGTCAGAACGTCGAAGCCGTTCATGATCAGCTCTTCCAGGCCACCGCAGAGAACAGCCTGTTCACCGAACAGGTCGGTGACGGTCTCAGCCTCAAACGTCGTTGGGATAACGCCCGCGCGAGCGCCACCAATAGCAGCGGCGTAGGACAGCGCCAAGTGGCGGCCATTGCCCTTCGGATCCTGATCAACAGCAATCAAGCACGGAACACCCTTGCCGTCAGCAAAGGTACGTCGAACCAGGTGGCCCGGGCCTTTCGGAGCAACCATGCCAACAGTGATGTTGTCAGCCGGCTCAATGAGCTTGAAGTGGATGTTCAGGCCGTGGCCAAAGAACAGAGCATCACCGTCAGTGAGGTTCGGCTCAATGTCGTTCTTGAAAATCTCAGCCTGAGAGGTGTCCGGAGCCAGAAGCATGATCACATCGGCCCAGGCAGTTGCATCAGCGTTGGACTTGACCTCAAAGCCAGCCTCGCGAGCCTTCTCCGCAGACTTGGAGCCGTCGCGCAGGCCAATGACAACCTCAACGCCAGACTCACGCAGGTTCTGCGCGTGTGCGTGGCCCTGGGAGCCGTAACCGATCACGGCAACCTTGCGGCCCTGGATGATGGACAGATCAGCGTCGTCGTCGTAAAAGACTTCAATAGCCATGAGAGAACCTTTCAAATTCTTTGAGATGCGCTAGTCGCACGTCCCACTATACGGGACAATCGTCTAACTATGTGAGACGGGGGTGAGAAATTTGTGAGCTACTTGGACGGCGCCAGCGTCTTCGGGCCACGATTGAGCGCCACGCGGCCGGACTGAACCAGCTCACGGATACCAAAGGGCTCCAAGACATCCAGCAGAGCACGCAGCTTGCTTGACGTGCCGGTCGCCTCAATCACCACGGAATCCGGCGCAACATCCACAACGCGGGCACGGAAGATGTTCGCCGCATCCACAACCTGCGGACGGTTGCTGTTGTTGGCGTTCACCTTCACCAACATGAGCGAACGCGCAACGGTGGACTCCTCCTCCAGGCGCAAAACCTTGAGCACGTTCACGAGCTTGTTCAGCTGTTTGGTGATCTGCTCCACCGCGTGCTCAGAAGCATCAACCACGACGGTGATGCGGTGGATGCCCGGGGTCTCCGTTTTTGCGGAGGTCAAGGACACAAGGTTGAAACCACGGCGCGTAAACATCGCAGTCACACGGGTGATGATGCCTTCGACGTCCTGAACCAGCACGGACAGGACGCTACGAGTCACGTCGTCATAAAGATGATTAGTAGTCATGCTTAGTTCTCCTCAGCCGCGTTAGTGGAGTTGGTGGTGTCGGTGTCATCATCAATCGCATCAGCGATCGTCTCGTGGATATCTGCGGGGGTTTCGCCGGCTGAAATCTCTTCGTCGAAAAGCGGGCGCAGATCGCGCGCGTACTGGATCTCGGAGTTCGAGCTGCCTGCAGCAATCATTGGCCAGACTTGTGCGTCCTCCCCCACGACGAAGTCAATGACGACTGGACGGTCATTGATCTCGCGGGCACGCTTGATGGCCGGCAAGACCTCTTCTTCCGTGGTCACACGGATAGCTTCAGCCCCCAGTGCCGTAGCCAGACCCAGGAAGTCCGGAACATACGTGGTGTCCTGACGGAGCTTCGTGTGTGAATAGTGGCCATCGTAGAACAGAGTCTGCCACTGGCGCACCATGCCCAGGTTGCCGTTATTGATCAAGGCAACCTTGAAGGGGAAGCCTTCCACGGCAGCCGTGGTGATCTCCTGGTTGGTCATCTGGAAGCAACCATCACCGTCAATCGCCCACACCTCCTTGTCCGGGCAACCAGCCTTGGCGCCGAGGGCTGCCGGAACAGCAAAGCCCATGGTGCCCAATCCGCCGGAGTTGAGCCAGGTGCGCGGGTGCTCGAAGTCGAGGAACTGTGCGGACCACATTTGGTGCTGGCCAACACCAGCAACAAAGACCGCGTCAGGCCCCACTTCCTTGGACAGGGTCTCGATAACGAACTGCGGGGACAGCGTCCCATCTGCGTGCTTTTCGTAGCCACGCGGGAAACGCTTCTTCATGTCGCCGAGGTAGTCCATCCACTCGCTAATCTGCGGGGTGGAAATCTTCTTGCCCTTCTTGAAGGTCTCAGTGAGCTGGCTAATGACCTCCCGCGCATCACCTACGATCGGCACATCAGCAACGCGGATCTTACTAATCTCGGCAGGGTCCACATCAGCGTGAATGACCTTGGCGTCTGGGGCAAAGTACTCCGGGTCACCCGTCACACGATCATCAAAACGCGCGCCCAGGGTAATCAGAAGGTCTGCCTTCTGCAGCGCGGCGACAGCGGGAACCGTACCATGCATACCCGGCATACCCATGTACTGCGGGTGGTGCGAGGGGAATGCGCCGAGAGCCATAAGCGTGGTCACAACCGGAAGGCCGGTCAGCTCTGCAAACTCACGGAGCTCCTTAGCCGCGTTAGCCTTGATAATGCCGCCGCCAGCGTAGATGACCGGCCGCTCCGCCTCCGCAATCATCTTCGCAGCCTGGGTGATCTGACGGTTGTGCGGTTTTGTGGTCGGCTTGTACCCCGGCAGGTCCACAACCGGTGGCCATACAAAGTCCAGTTCAGCGTTCTGGATATCCTTGGGAAAGTCCACGAGGACCGGGCCAGGGCGCCCAGTGGAAGCAAGATGGAACGCCTCAGCCAAAGCCTTTGGAATGTCCTCTACTCGAGTGACCATGATGTTGTGCTTTGTAATCGGCATAGTGATGCCGCGGATGTCTGCTTCCTGGAACGCATCAGTACCCAGTAGAGAAGTACCCACCTGGCCGGTGATGGCCACGATGGGAACCGAGTCCAAATAAGCATCCGCCAGGGCGGTGACAAGGTTGGTTGCGCCCGGGCCCGACGTGGCCAGGCACACGCCGACCTTCCCCGAAGCAAGCGCGTACCCCTCAGCCGCGTGTCCGGCACCTTGCTCATGGCGCACAAGGACGTGGCGCAGCTTCTTGGCGGCAAACAGGGCGTCATATAGCGGAAGCACCGCTCCCCCTGGAATACCGAAAACAATGTCCGTGCCGAGCTCCTCAAGACTGCGGACGATCGCCTCCGCACCTGTCATGTGTTCGGGCTGCTTTTTCTGTGACGCTGCCACTATTCCCTCAAACTCCTTATGTGAGGCCTTTTCGGTGTTTTACCAGACTAAATCACGCCATCCTGCGGGCGTGATCTAGGGGTGACCAACAACAAAGCCCCCGCTTTGTTGGCGGGGGCGCTTGTTGTAATTGACCGTTTGTGAAACCGGCTCTGGTGCTACGAGAGCATCAGTCACGCGAAGCGCCGTGAGGTACCACTACTAGGCCAATCAAAGTCATGCCGAAGATCATACACAATTCCCCAGCACTTTCTCAGCGATTTCGCGCTAACCTAGCTGTGCTATGCCGTTTTCACTGATTCTTGACCAGGTGTGGCGTTGGCTCGCCGATACTGGAATTAACCTGGCCCTCCTGCTTGTTCTTGCCTTCCTGGTTCCACGTGCTGGCCGTTTGGCCAACCGGTATGTGGAACGTCAGGTGGCTGAATCTAAAGACACGAACGAGGGGAAGACCTCCCTGGCGCTCGCCGGTGTGGGCATTTATATCGTCCAGCTGGTCGCCTACTTCCTCATTCTCGTTTTCTTCCTCCAACAGCTTGGCTTCTCCCTCGCCGGCGCTGCTATTCCCGCCACTGTGGTCTCTGCCGCGATTGGTTTTGGTTCGCAGCAAATCATCGCTGACTTTGTCGCGGGCTTTTTCATTCTCACGGAGAAGCAATACGGCGTGGGTGACCTAGTCACATTCAAAGGCAATGGCATTGATGTCACCGGTGACGTCATCCAAATCACCATGCGCGCCACTCAGGTCCGCACCCTCGAGCAGTACACGGTGACCATTCCGAACTCCGCAGCACAGGTTTGCATCAACAACTCGAACCACTGGTCGCGCGCCCTTGTGGAAGTCCCCGTTCCACTACTCGGCTCACATGACACCGAAGAAGTCATCTCCCGTGCAGAAGCAGCTGCACGTCGTGCGATTTCAGAGCCGGATATTGTTCCGCTCATCCAAGGCGATCTGCTGTGCCAGCCAGGCACAGACCTCAACCCGCCAAACACGGTAGGCATGCCATGGACACTGGATATCCGCTTCATGGTGCGATGCAGCCCCGGCGATCAGTTCCCCATCGAGCGCGCAATTCGTGTGTATATCCTCGATGAATTCTTTGATGAGTACGGCTCAGCTGCTGCCATGCCCGAGGCCCCGCTTTTCGACGCAAAAGATACCCGCACCACCGCTTTCACCCCTGCTTTCCTAACTCGGCGATACGCCTCCGAGTGGAACCAGTGGGAAGCAGAGGACAAAGAGGAAAGCGACAAAGAACACAAACCCATCCTCTCCCCCACACCTGAAACACAGGTAGAGGCAGAAGAAGCTGCACCAACGGAAACCCAGCGCACTGGCTTGTCCGCGGGTACACCAACGAAGACAGACAACACTGCCCCGGAGGATGATCCGGCGACAAAGGATAAAGCGCAGGCCGAGAAGGAAAGGCGCTACACCTTCGGCACTCTTGGCGGACGAATTCGGGCATCCACTGGAATACTGATCTTGGTCTTCGCGGTGCTGCTCATTCTGCGTGGCTTGACGTTGTCTTCGGGAGAAGATAGCGAAAAGAACTCTGGAATCCTTGCCCCACCGCGCAATCCTGAGCCGTCGTCCATTGTTGAGACGCCACAGCCACAAACACAAACAACCCAGGCACCGGCACAAACTATGCACGCGACCCCCACCGCCACCGTAGAGTCCGCACCCAACTCCACTGTGCCCACGTCAGAGCCAACGGATGTACCGACGAGTAACCCTCAACAGCCAAGGCAGAACACACCGGAACAAGATGAACCGGCGCAGCAGCAGGGTGCGGGGCCGACCCAGGAATCGTCGATAAGCGAGCCCGCTCGGCCGTAACTTGGCGGTGACTGCCCAGCGTGACACCCAGTTGGATAGCATGACACCCATGACTTCTGTCGGCCGCACGTTCACTCCAGACCGCACCCACCTCCTCGCGGTGGGTTTGATGACAGGTATCGGGCTCATTGCTATCTCATGGGCACCGCTCTACCTTGGCTGGGCCCTCATCTTCCCGGTGATCTTCACCATGTGGGTACTTAAGGCACGAACACATGTTGATGAGACTGGGATTGACATCACCTACCTCTTCCGCAAAAACGTAAAGATTCCATGGGATGAGTTCAAAGGCGTGTCTTTCCAAGGCATGAGCGCCAAAGCTGCCACCACAAATGGCAAAGAATTTCCCATGCCCGGAGTAACGTTCAATTCATTGCCGGAACTGTCTGAAGCTTCCCAAGGTCGCATCACCGACGTGATCACCGAAGCTGCTGAGGCAGCAGACGGAATGATGGAAGTCACCGACACCGAAGGCAACTCAGTACTCATGACAAAGGAAGAGTACGAAGCCCACGTGCAAGAAAACGCGGATACAGAAGAACAAGCAGACAAGGAGTAAGCACGTGCCCAACGCGATCCCTCTCCGTTCCCGGGTCACCACCGTCGGCCGACAAGCTGCCGGTGCGCGCGCTCTGTGGAAAGCAACCGGAACCAAAGACAACGAATTCGGCCGCCCGATCGTTGCGATTGTGAACTCTTACACCCAGTTCGTGCCCGGTCACGTGCACTTGAAAAATGTCGGCGACATTGTTGCTGAAGCAGTGCGTGAAGCTGGCGGCATTCCGAAGGAATTTAACACCATCGCCGTGGATGATGGCATTGCCATGGGCCACGGTGGCATGCTCTACTCCCTGCCGAGCCGAGAAATCATCGCGGACTCCGTGGAGTACATGGTCAACGCGCACACTGTTGACGCCATGGTGTGTATTTCCAACTGCGACAAAATCACACCCGGCATGCTCAACGCTGCGCTGCGTCTGAACATCCCGGCCGTCTTCGTGTCCGGTGGCCCGATGGAGGCCGGCAAGGCTGTCATCGTGAACGGCATCGCCCAGTCCGGGAAGAAGACGAACCTCGTCGATGCGATTTCTATGTCCGCTAATGATGACGTGAGTGATGAGGACCTCGACCGCATTGTCGAATCCGCGTGCCCTACCTGCGGGTCTTGCTCCGGCATGTTCACCGCAAACTCGATGAACTGCTTGACGGAAGCGCTCGGGCTCTCCTTGCCGGGTAACGGCACCACGTTGGCTACGCACACTGCTCGCCGTCGCCTGTTTGAACGCGCAGGCGCAGCGATCATGGACATCTGCCGCCGCTACTACGGTGAAGGCGATGAGACCGTGCTGCCCCGCAATGTGGCTACCCGCGAGGCCTTCCGCAACGCTATGGCACTGGACATGGCTATGGGTGGCTCCTCCAACACGATCCTGCACACCCTTGCTGCAGCACAAGAGGGTGAAATCAACTTTGACCTGAAGGACATTGACGAGCTCTCGCATGAGATCCCGTGCATCTCCAAGGTCGCGCCCAACGGTGACGCGCACATTGAGGATGTGCACCGCGCCGGCGGTATCCCCGCCATCCTGGGTGAGCTCAACCGCGCCGGATTGCTCAACACTGACGTCCACTCCGTGGTCTACCCCACGCTCCAGGAATGGCTCGATGACTGGGACATCCGTGGAGGCAAAGCCACTGAGGAGGCCATCGACCTGTTCCACGCAGCCCCTGGTGGTGTCCGTTCCACCGAGGCGTTCTCCCAGTCCAACCGCTGGGACAGCCTGGACACGGACTCCGTCAACGGTGTAATCCACGACTTTGACCACCCGTTTAGCTCCGACGGCGGCCTGGTGGTTCTGCGCGGAAACCTCGCCGAGGACGGAGCCATTTTAAAGACCGCAGGTGTGGACCAAGACCTGTGGGAATTCTCTGGTCCCGCCCGCGTCGTCGATTCCCAGGAACAGGCCGTGTCCATGATCCTGGCCCGCGAGGTTCAGGCCGGCGAAGTCGTAGTCATCCGTTACGAAGGCCCCGCCGGTGGGCCAGGTATGCAGGAGATGCTCCACCCCACCTCCTTCCTCAAAGGCGCAGGTTTGGGCAAGGTGTGTGCTCTCATCACTGACGGCCGATTCTCCGGCGGCACCTCTGGTCTGTCCATCGGCCATATTTCGCCGGAAGCCGCCCAAGGGGGACTCATCGGCCTGATTGAGAACGGTGACACAATCCGCATCTCCGTGCGTGATCGTGTCCTGTCACTCGAGGTAGATGACGAAGAACTTGATAAGCGCCGCACAGCGATGGAAACAAAGGACAATCCATGGACACCGAACCGCACACGTCACGTCACCAAGGCACTCAAGGCCTACGCTCGAATGGCAACATCAGCGGACAAGGGCGCCGTGCGCAAACTCGACTAGTTTTCCGCGTTCTGCTCATCGCGCTGGCCATCACGCTGGGCGCGGTAAACCTGTACGGCAGCTATCTCACGGCGTTTGATTCACGGCTGCTCGACGTCGGTGTTTTCCGCGATGCCGGCAATGCGTTCAGACACGGTCATCCGCTTTACGACGGCTTCCCGTCCCGCAGTGGATACGCCTTCATCTACCCACCCTTCGCGGCAGTTCTGTTCCTCCCTTTGACTGTCGGCGGGGAACTGTTTATGGACATCGTGTGGAACGCCACCATCGTCGCGTGCGTGGTGGGCATCATGGCCATGGCCTGCCACCGCTTGGGTATAAAAAACTGGCTATTTTGGGCAGTCACCTTGGGGGGATTTGCTACTTGCTTGGATATCATCCAGGCCAACCTGTACTTCGGCCAGATCAACGTCTTCCTGGTGTTCCTGGTCACCGCTGACGTACTTGGATACACCCCGAAGCCGATCCGCGGCCTAGGCATCGGTCTCGCCGCGGGTGTGAAAATCACACCGGCGGCCTACGCCATCATCTTCTTAGTGCGCAAGGATTGGTGGTCGCTCGGCCGGTCGGCTGGATTCTTCTTTGTCACCGTCATCCTGGGCTTCATTGCCCGCGCGGGTGAGTCCGTGGATTTCTGGACGAAGTACTTCTTTGAAACCGACCGCGGTGGCCGGGTAGACTACCCACATAACCAAGGCCTTGGTGGCCTGTTGTCGCGTGGTCCACTGAGCGTTGACGCGGTGGGCACTATCACACCGATTATCTTCGTCGCCTTCGCCGTTGCCACCATCTACGTGGCCTACCAGCTGGAGAAGCACAACCGTAGCGTCGAAGCACTCTTCCTGGTCGTTTTAGGAATTTCTATCGGCGGGCCATACGCCGTGTCGCACCACTGGGCTGGCGCAATTTTGATCCTTCCGATCATCCTGACGGTGCGCGAGGATGCCCTGAGGATACTTCTTTCTATCACCGCCGGCGCCTGGATTGTTCCGGGTTACATGCTCATTCCGGAAAGCGACCCCTCGAACGTGGCGTGGCGGATCTGGCTCACGGGCAATCTGATCGGCCTCATGGGTCTTACGGTGTTCATCGTGTACTTGATGTACACCGCATCCCCTGAGTGGCGTTTACAGGAACCACCACACAAGACCAGCGGCAGCCAGTCCGATGGCGGCGCCGATCCAGGCGCTGACACGCGGCCGACGCGCCCAACTACGGGAGTAGTCAACACCGAAGATCCCGGGGCCAGTGAACTGAACCACTAGGGCCATACCCAGCAGCACAACTGCAAGCCACGTGGCCGGATCCCAGTTGAATGGCGAAAACGTACCGGAAACAGCATCAAGCGCTACAACCCCGGTGGCAGCAACACCCACCATTGCTGCCACCGGGGTCATCAGACCCAGCAACAGGAAAACACCAGCCGCCAGCTGCATTGTCGACAACACAATCGCGAGGATGCGTGGCTCGTTGTGGTATGCCAACTGGTCTTGCAGTCCGGCCAACCCTTCATTCGTACCTAGCTGGAAGAAGGTTGCCACGGCGGTCAGTGTGAGCACCAGACCCAAAACAACGCGCAGAATCAGCAGTCCGAAATCGACCGTGCCACGGTCTACCCCGTCTGGTTGTGCCGTGGACGCGGGGGCTGTGTCCACAGCAGGGGTGGCCGGAGTTGCGCCGTCGTTAAGCAATGGCTGCTCAATGTGCCCCGTGGGTGCCGTCGCACCTGCAGCAACCGGTGGAGGCGTTTCGGCCTTTAGCTGGCCAGACCGTGCCGGCTTTTCCGTTTTCCCGGCGACGATCTTGATCGGCTCATCATTCGCCGCATGCCTTCCAAAGGTGAGACCCGCTGGCCCCTCCCCTTTCTTATCAGTGGAAGCAACCGAGGTTTCCGGTTTCAGAGCGGGCTCCGGTTTGGGCGCAGCTGGTAGAACCTCAGTGGGGGCTGCCTTGCCCGTGCGAGTGTAGATATTGGATTCCGTCGCGGACGGAATATCATCCAACGCGGAATCAAGCTCAAGGTCAATGTCCACATCGTTGAGCTCGCGCGCACTTGGGCTCGATTGCTTACTGTTCGGGTTGTTTGGAGTACTTCCAGTTTGGTCCATGCACACCAATCTATGGCAGCACTCAACTGATTCCGGGGATCTTTCCCGCGTGTACGCCAAGCCACCACCGGAATCTGAGAGCTTTCTGGCCAAAAGGTTGAGTCAGGTCAACTAGAACCTGTCTGATACCCTCTATCGCGCACGTTTTTCGATATTTAAAGGTTTTTCAAATGAATAAATCTCTAAAGGTGGCCCTAGCGCTCGTCGGACTCACGGTGGGTGCCGGCTTTGCTTCGGGCCAGGAAATCCTTCAGTATTTCCTCGCTTTCGGCTACCGCGGCATCATTGGTGCTGCCATCGCAGGCATCACCATCGCTGTCTTCAGTGCCTGGGTGTACCAGCTCGGCTCCTACTACATGGCTGATGACCATAGTGCGGTGTTCAAGAGCGTCTCTCACCCGTGGCTTGCCCGCTACATGGACGTGACCACGATGTTCACGCTGTTTTGTATCGGCTTTGTCATGGTGGCCGGTGCCGGCTCAAACCTGAACCAACAGTTCGGCTTCGACACATGGATCGGCTCCGCGATCATGGTGGTGCTGCTCATCGGTTCCGGCTTTTTGGATATCGACAAGCTGACCAACGTCATCTCCTTCATCACTCCCCTGCTGATCCTGTGCCTCCTGGGCGCGTTTGTGATCACGCTGATGAACATGCCGGACAATGCAGCAAGCCTGAATGAATTGGCTCAGACGAATACGCCTGCTTCCGGCACGTTCAACAACTGGTGGATCACCGCGTTGAACTACGCAACGTTGGTCATGATCATGGACTGCTCCATGATGCTCGTCTTCGCTGGTTCTCAGATGAATCCGGCTCAAGCAGGTAAGGGTGGTCTGCTTGGCGGAATCATGTTCGCTGTTTTGCTGATGATCCTCGTGTTCATCCTGTTCTTCAACATGGAACACATCATGGACGCCGATCTGCCATTGCTCATGGTCTTTTCCACGATGCACCCGGCAGTGGGCACCGTGGTGTCCATCGTGATCTACCTGATGATCTACAACACCGCGGTTGGTCTCTTCTATGCTCTCGGCCGTCGCCTGAGCCATGACAAGCCGCAGAAGTTCCGCACATACTACGGCATCGTTGTCATGATCGGTTTCGCGCTGTCCTTCATCGGCTTCGCAGATCTCATCGGCTGGGTCTACCCGTTGCTGGGCTACCTCGGCCTGATCCTCGGTGTTGTCATGGGCGTTGCCTGGTTCCGCGATCGCACCAACATCAAGGAGGAGACGGAGCGCCGTGAACGTTTGGCTGAGCTGGCTGAAACCGCACTCGATCCGGAGTTGGCGGACCTAACCCGCTCGGAGCGCGAGGAGGTAGAGGACTTGACCGCCGACTCGCATGTTGCTGACCAGGACCTGTGGCAGTCCGTCCAGGAGGAAGTCGCCGCTGATCTGGACGCAGATCCAGAGAGTGAATTCGACCTGAAGGAAGTCCCAGCGCTCGACCCCGAGTCTGAGCTCTACGAAGGTGCACCCGAAACTCAGGATGATGAGATTCAGTGGAAGGCCTACAAAGAGATGTACGAAACCGGGGAGTTCCCGGCCGTCAAGCCCGAGTCGAAGTAGCTTTTCGCTTATCGACGCCTTCCCCCAGCCCCCAATCCTTTTGCCGGGGCAGCAAATCCGATTGTTTTCTGCGGGCCTTAACTTTTTTGGATTGTGTGGGAACCGGCCCTTTGCCGCTGGTGAGGGCTATATTCCACACTCTCCTATGCGTGTAGCAGCGCGCATACCCTGTGGATAGTTTTTGAGTTATCCACAGGCTTTTTGGACCCTAGCTGCGCGTTTCTGGTTTTCGGTTTAG
>NZ_JRNG01000029.1:0-17543 GCF_000759055.1 Corynebacterium tuscaniense DNF00037
TTAACAAGACCTAACTAGGTAGGTCTAGGTCAACGCAGCGGCCTGTGCATCCTGCATGCTGCCGAAGCGTTCCACGACGGAACCGAACAGGCGAACGCCGACGTCGATGCAGCGCTCATCAATATCGATGTCCCCGCGGTGCAGGTCATACTTCTGGCCGGTACCAGACCAGCAGCCCAAGCGCGCCATGGAACCCGGCACCTGCTCGAGGTACCAGGAGAAGTCCTCCCCACCACTGGACTGTGGTGCCTGAATCACCGCGTGCGGGTCAATCGCACGGGCGGCCTCCACGAGCGCGGAGGTGGCTACGTCATCGTTCATCACTGGCGGCACACCACGGATGTACGTCAACTCATGGCTACAGCCAGTCGGGGCCACAACGTCTGCCACAAGCTTTTCCATCAGTGGCTCCAACGTCCGCCACGTACCAATATCTTGGGTCCGGATCGTGCCACCGACCCGCCCGGTCTTCGGCACCGCATTTGGCGCAATGCCCGCCTCAATCTGGCCAAACACCAACACTGTGCCCGTGCGGGGATCCACACGGCGCGACAATAAGCCCGGCAACTGGGTGACCAAACTGCCCAGCGCGTACACCACATCATTAGTCAGGTGTGGGCGCGAGGTGTGCCCACCAGGGCCATTCACAGCGATGCGCAACACATCAGCTGCTGAGGTGATCGCACCAACACGCACACCAATCTGCCCCACCCGGATTTTCGGTTCCGCATGCACCGCGTAGATGCACGCCACACCGTCCAGGCCACCCCACTTGATCACATCCGGGGCGCCACCGTCCATGACTTCTTCGGCTGGCTGGAAGATGATGCGGATACCAAAGGGTAGATCGAGCATAGATAACGCGCACGCCAGTGCCAGGCAGATCGTGGTGTGCACATCATGGCCACATGAATGAGACACACCAGGGACACGAGACGCGAAAGGAAGGCCGGAAACCTCATCGACCCGCAACGCGTCAATGTCCGCGCGGAAAGCCAGCTTCTCATTATCTTCAGGGCCGATGTCTACGTACAGGCCTGTCTCCGGGAACAGGTGCGGCTCCAGTCCGTGGTCCCGCAGTGTCTGCGCAATGAACGCGGTGGTTTCCACCTCATGGTGCGACACTTCCGGGTTAGCGTGAAGGTGACGGCGCCACCCGATAATCTCATCGCGGTGAGCCGTAAACCACGAGTCAATCTGGGCAGACAGTCCCACAGCGCACTCTCCTCTTAGGACTTTTAGGCACCAACATTAATGGGTGTGACTGTACCCCTAGACCAAGCTGTACAGTTAGTCGGGGCGCCGAGAGGGCTCCTCCGATGAATCTCAATCCGCCGTGGAAACGTTGAGCATCTCCGTCATCGACACTGGCTCAAAGTTTTCCCAGCAGATCTCCCCGAGCTCATTCACCGCCCCGGGCAGCAACATTGCCGGCGGCACACGCAGCGCGTAGGCCAGGCGATACACCGTGGACAAAGTGGGGTCAGAAGGACGCGCACCGGTGTGCTGGTTGCGCTCCAAGTTAGACACCACGGTGCGCGACAACCCGGCAACAGTGGCAAGGCGCATCTGGCTCAAACCGCGGAGTTCCCGGATGGTCCGGAGCCGTTCTGACATAGAAAAGCCGAGGCTGGCCCAGCGTGCGTCGCTGACCACCTCGTCGAAAGTTTCGCGCCCGCACACACGGTCGGCGTACGGGTCAGGTGTTCCAGACATCATCCCCCCTTAAGCGGTGCGCTTCCCCTGAAAGCAGCAGTAGATGTTTTCCCTTGCGAGACTAGCGCAGCTACGCAGGGGCTGTCCATTGGAAAAACACTACAAATGAATATTTCGTGGACCGTACAAGCGGTCGCCCGCATCGCCGAGGCCGGGGACGATGTAGGCGTCCTCGTTCAAGGCCGGATCAATCGTGGCTGTGACAAGGCGCAATGGCGCGTCGAGTTTCGCAATTCGGTCCACGCCCTGTTGCGCACACACCACGGTGACCACGGTGATGTCATCCGCACCACGATCGGTGAGCAGCTCAATTGCGTGTACGAGGGAACCACCGGTAGCCAGCATCGGATCAACCAGAAAGACTGGCTGTCCGGAGAGATCCTCGGGCAGGGCCTCCAGGTACGGGACTGGCTCATGGGTCTCCTCATCGCGCGCCAGCCCGATGAAGCCCACCTGGGCATCTGGGATCATGGCCAAAGATGGGTCCACCAGGCCAAGCCCGGCGCGGATGATGGGCACGATGATCGGCGGTTGCTTCAGGCGCACACCGTGTGCAGTGCCCACGGGGGTTTCACAGTCGAAGGTCTCTGTTTCCAGGTCCCGGGATGCTTCGTAGATGAGCATGGAGCCCAAGTCAGACAGGGCTGCGCGGAAGCTGGAATTGCTGGTTCGCTTGTCACGCAAGCGGGTGAGACGGGAAATTGCCAGCGGGTGTTCGATGACGGTGATCTGCATGAACACAATGCTAACCAGAAATTTTCGGTTCGGAGGGAACCGAATGAGGGGTTATGGCAGTCAAAGTAAGTATGGATACTTCATTTTCTGATCTTTTCTTCGACACAAGCACGGCCGCTGAGCACATCGCGCGTTTGCGGAGCGACGCGGACTCGACTCTTCCCATCACTCTTCCGCCATTGCCTGATGTTGGACCTCTTGCGGGGCTCAGCGCCGCCGTAAGCAGTGCCGTTGCATCCGCCAACGAACAAGCCTCGCTTCTGTCGAATGAGGCACACCGCACTGCCTCCAACATGGAGGTCTTCACGGCGGGGGCTGTGCGTGTGGATAGCTCCTCGGCGCGCGCCTTCGAGGGGGTACAGCCATGATCACCCTGCCCATCGACATCGGATCCGTCGTCACCGCCGTCGCACAGGCTGTACCTCCGATGTTGCCTCAGGTCGACATCCCTTCACCGCCTGATTTCATGTCGGCTGTGCCCCTTGCTGCCATCGTTGGTGCCGATCCCAATCGTTTGCTTCGCGCAGCACAATCGCTTTTCGACGACCGCGTGGCCATCACCAACATTCTCAACGACGCCACTCCCCTCATCCAGGCTGCTGGCGTGGACATCCTGGACATTGGCCAACGCTTCCTGAACCAGGCCGCACCGCTGGTTCCCGGCTTGTTTACCGGCCCCGGCGCGGTGAGTGTGATGACACGGCTGGTGGACCTGGCCACTGAAGCATTCACCGCCGTCGCCGAGCGCTTAAGCCAACTGGAAAGTGAACTCCAACCACTCGTTTCACGCCTCGAAGGTCTGGTCACAGCCGCCGCTGCTCGCGAGCAACTCGTTGCCACACCCGCTAATTACGCCGCCGAAACCGAACTTCGGCAGCTGGCGGGAATAGAGGAGGAGGTGGTGGTGGCGGCGGAAGGGGCCCCGGAGGACGTCGATACGCAAGAAGGCGACAACGCCGTGGGACGCGCAGCCGTGGACGCCGCGAAAGCCCAACTAGGCACCCCCTATGTGTGGGGAGGCAGTGCGCCGGGCGGATTCGACTGCTCCGGACTGACCTCATGGGCCTACAAACAAGCGGGCGTGGACATTCCGCGCACCGCAGAAAACCAAGCTGTTGGGCGGCAAGTGAGCTACGAGGAACTCCAACCCGGTGACCTTGTGGTATGGACCGGACACGTTGCCATGTACGCCGGCGACGGGCAAATGATCGAGGCCGGCTCACCCGTGCAGATGAGCTCCGTGCGCACTGACAATATCGGCATGCCCTTCAAAGGCTTCTGGCGACCAACGGGGTAGCGCGCGAAACGGTCCCCGCATTGAGTAATGTGACAGGGCATGAGTACGCGCGCGATTCTCCCTGTGAAAATCTCCTTGACTGAGGGTGATTTCTATACCCTCTGGGCCCCCACCTGGCGCCAAGGTGGCACAGAATGGCAAGCCTTCCTCGGTGACAAGGATGACGTCCTAGTGTTCAACAGCCCCGAGGCCCTGCTGGTCTACCTCGAGGACAACACCGACCACGACCTCACCGACCACCCCAAGTGGCCCGCATTCCAGTCTGGCGGGGATGACCGCGTCGTGCCCGAAGAGAAGAACACCTACGACATCATCGGCCTGCCGTCCTACCTCGCCGGACGCCCCAGCCACGAAAATGTCTCCGCCGTCGCACGCGGCTTCCAGCTGGCCCGTTCCCTTGCGGAAGTTGCTGGGGCTAGCGACGCGCAGATCTTCTTCGCTTCCCACTCCATCCTGGGCAACATCAACCGCGGCTACGAGCACTACTCCGGCGATAACGGGCTGTCTGAATGGTCCGGCGTCGGCCGCACCGTGCTGGCCAACTGGGAAACAGTGGTCCACTCCCTCGACGAGGCCGTACGAGTCGTGGATGACTCCGAGCTGGACCCTAAGCGCATCAGCGCCGCTGCGGACTCCATCGCCGCTGCAACCACCGCGCGTGAAGAAGCCCGCGCCGCCGCCGAAAAAGACGCCGAAGCCGCCCGCGATGCCGCCGACCCCTACGACATCTCCGCCTGGGCCGAAGCTGGCATCGACCCCGTGAAAATCACCGTCCAAGGTAAAGGCGTGTACACCATGCGCACCTACGTCGATGGCGCCCCCATCTTCCTGGGCAAGTACGGGGAGATTTTCACCTTCCCCACCGCCAAGCACATGGCTCGCTGGATTGTTGACAATGACGACCATGACCTTGCAGCCGTGTCCACCTGGCCCGACATCATGAACCTAGCCAACTCCGGCGAACTCGACGTCACCGTCCACCCGGACAACTCCTACTCCTTCAACGGCATCGCCGCTGACATCGACAAAGGCGTTGACGCCGTGGACACTAAACAGATGGCCAAGGCCTACGAACTCATGGCCGACGCCGCCGACTGGGCCAACGATGACTCGCTCAACTCGTTCCTCCTAGCCAACCCTCGTATGCAGGACTACCTCGCCTACATGCTCGGCTCCACCGAAGCCGCCGGATATGTGCCCTCCGCCCCCTTCACCGACAAAGCTGAGGGCTGGAAGAGCCTGGAGGAGATCCTGGTGAAGCGCTTCTCCAAGTTCTAGGGGGTTTCGGGGGTTCGTTGCGGGGCGGCCGACGGTCCCCGGTCGGGTCCCCACGCTGCACCATTTTTGAAAACGGTGCAGAATCCCTCTAAAACACCCTTTCCTTGCAGGGAAACTTTAAGCCATACCGGTGCCCAGCAACGTACCCACAAGGTACGTGACTGCCAGAGCCAGGCCACCACCGATAACCAAGCGGACCAACGCCCGCATCGGCTTCGCCCTGCCGAGCTTGGCAGAGATCGCACCGGTGACAGCCAGTGCGATGAGCGTAATCAGCACTGTGACCACCACGCGAAGCACTTCCGGGGCGAGGAGCACAGCTGCCAGTGGCAGCAGCGCGCCCAGGAAGAAAGAAATGAAGGACGCGATCGCGGCGGACCACGGGTTGACCAGATCTTTCTGGTCGATGCCGTAGTGAACTTCCAGATGAGCTCCGAGCGGGTCGGTCTTCGTGCGTTCACGGGCAACAGCGATAGCGGTTTGATCACTCAGGCCCGAGTTCTTGTAGGCCTGCACGAGGTGCTTGAACTCTGCGTCGGGATCGGCGTCGTGCAGTCCGCGTTCGTTTTCAATCGCGGCTTCCTCCGCATCACGCTGTGAGGAGACAGAAACATACTCACCCAGTGCCATGGACACGGCGCCACCCACAAGAGCAGCAACACCAGCGGTAGCGATCTCACGCATCGAGGACGTTGCGCCGGCCACACCCACCACCACCGCAGCAGTGGAAACAATGCCGTCGTTCGCACCAAGCACAGCGGCGCGCAAACGGTTGAGTTTTTCACTCATGCCGTGGATTTCTACTTCGACTTCCGGCGAGTTTTCAGGCGCCACGACACTGACCGAGCTTGGGTTCTGGGGTTTCTTTTCGCTCATGGCTCAATGTTTACCCCGCCCCAATTCAACCCCGCAAGCAAGGTAATACTAACTAACTGCAGGTCAGGGACGATTTTGAGGCGAGGCTTAGCTATCTGGGCGCGCCGCAAAGGAGCACTGTAAACGAGGCCTAAACTGGATCCACCATGTTTTCCTGTGACGTCCCCACCGGCCGGGCCAAGACCCGTCACAGGGCATGCGTGCAAACCGCCGCCATTGCCGCGCTCCTCCCTGGACTCCTCGCTGTACCTGTTGCCTTCGCAGACCCGGGCAGCGCCGAGGGCACCACCGACGCCCTCAACGCCACTGACACCGTGATCACACCACCGCCGCGCGAGCACGCCCCGAACACGGACAGGTGCCCGCAAGCGACGTGGCCGCCGGAGCCGGTGAGTACGTCGGAACGCGTTGCGCCGGGTTTGCCGACGCCGCCACCGCTGCCGGTGGTCTATGACGGGCCGTGTGGTGTCATTGCGCCACCTGGTTTCACGGTCAATGATGATGTGTTGGCCACAGCGTGGTTGGTAGCGGACATCGATACGGGGGATGTTATTGCGATGAAAGATCCGCATGGGAGGTACCGTCCGGCGTCGATAATTAAGGTGCTGCTGGCGTTGGTGGTTATTGAGGAGTTGCCGCTGGATAAGAAGGTGACGGTCAGTGAGGAATCAGCTGGCCAGGAGGGCTCCGCGGTGGGCTTGGGCGGCGGTGGGGAGTACACCGTCGATGATCTCCTGCACGGTCTGCTCATGGTGTCTGGCAATGATGCGGCGCATGCGCTTGCGCAGGCTCTGGGCGGGGATGAAAAGACCCTGGAGAAGGTCAACGCGAAAGCCGCTGAGCTGGGCATGAAAGACACGCGCGTGGCCAGCTATTCAGGCCTGGACGCGCCGGGGATGTCCACCTCCGCGTGGGATATGGGCCTGGCATATCGCGCGGCGTATGCAAACCCGGTGTTCACCCGGATCATTTCCACGGAGTCTTACCCTTTCCCGGGTTACACCACGAGGGAGGGCACGGTCTACGAAGGCTTTGATGTTTACAACGACAACATGCTTTACCTCAATGATCCGGATGGCATCGGCGGTAAAACGGGATTCACGGACGATGCGAAGCACACGTTTGTCGGCGCGCTTGACCGCAACGGCCGCCGCATCATGGCCATCGTGCTCGACACCACCGTCGATCGCGCCCGCGCCTGGGAGCAAACCCAACAGCTTATCCATGAGGGGTACAAGGTCCCACGTTCGAAGGCAGTCGCATCGCTTATCGACGTCTCCGCCCCCACCACCCCCTCCCCCAAAGAAGAACCCCCGGCCAGCGACGGTGAGTCACTGCCGTGGGAAGGCATCGCGGTCTTGGCCGCAGTGATCGCCCTAGCGGGCGTGGGTACGTGGCTTAGCGTCGCGTCAAAAGCGAAAGCGCGGCAACGCCAGCAGCGCCAATAGCGGCACCGATGCCGATGCTGCGGCCGGTGTTGTCCGGCTGCGCTGCGGCGGCGCGGATGTTGATCACTGCTGGTTCCGGAATCTTCGGCTCCTCCAGCGCCAAGGATTCCTCGGTGGTGGCAGTCCACGCGGAGACGTAGAGCACCACGCGCCAGACGAGGTAGAGCACGACCATCAGGGAGATGATCGGGCCGAAGATGGCACCAGCCGGGTTGCCGGTGGCGGAGCCAACGATGACGGTGGAGAACTGCTTAATCAGCTCAAAGATCACGGCACCCAGCAGGGCACCTTTGAGGCCAGACTTCTTCGGCACCTTTGTGCGCGGCATGAACACAACCATCCACCAGAAAACCAGGAAGTTGGCTGCAATACCGGCAGCGAGAGCAACCAAGAACACCACAAACCGGGCGCCGGGGAAGGTGTCGAGGCCGAAGTGGGCCATCGCCGTCGTCGTCAAGCTGGAAGAGCCCACTGCGGTAACGCCGAAAGCAACGATGAGGAGAACCAACAAACCGATAAGCGCGACGAGGTCCGCGAGCTTCTTCGTTACGAAGTTGCCACCGCCCTCATTCGCGTCCAGCGACCACATGGCACTGATGCCGGTACGCAAGTGATTCATCCAGCCAAGGCCTGACCACAGCGTGGTCAACAAACCAATACCAGCCACCGCACCACGCTGAGCGATCGCGGACTCCACGAGCTGATTCACCATCTCACCCGTGTCACCAGAAACAGACTGCGCGATCTGATCCTGAATCTGCTCCAACAAGTCAGGGCGGGCAGCCAACACAAAACCCATCGCCGCGAACAGCAACATGGTCAGCGGGAAAATCGACAGTACTGAGAAGTACGTAATACCGGCAGCGAACTGGTTGCCGCCTTGCGCACCAAACCGATCATTCATGCGCATGAGGTGAGCGATCGGAGGCGCTTTCTCCTTCACCTCGGCCACAACCCCCTCATCTTCCTGGCTCGGGTGGGCACGCTCAATACCCTGCTCGTCCGTAAAACCCTTACGGGGTGACGTGGATGTAGCCATGTGGTGGCGGTCCTTTCTAAATAGGTGTTCGCCCCACTTTAACGGCGTTTAGCGTTTCGGCGCGTAAAAGCCGACCTTCTCATACACATCAGCCAACAATGGATTAGCCAATTCACGTGCACGCTCCGCACCGCGAGACAGAATGTTTTCCAGTTCAGCGCGGTCCGCAATCAGTTCGTCGTAGCGCGCGCGAAGCGGCGTCGTAAATGCTTCAAGCGCATCAGCCGTATCGCCCTTGAGCGCCCCGTAGCCCTGGCCCTCATACTTCTGCACGAGCGCATCGATCGCCTCGCCGGTGAGCGCCGACTGGATGGCCAGCAAGTTGGACACGCCGGGCTTATTCTCACGATCGAAAGCGACAACGCCGTCATTGTCCGTCACCGCGGACTTGATGCGCTTCGCCGAGGTCTTCGGATCGTCGAGCAGGTTGATCAAACCCTTCGGGTTCGCACCCGACTTACTCATCTTTGCCGTCGGCTCCTGCAGGTCATAGATCTTCGCCGAGCCCTCCGGAATGAACCCTTCCGGCACCACGAACGTCTTGCCAAAGCGCGCGTTGAAACGCTCTGCCAACGTGCGGGTGAGCTCCAAGTGCTGGCGCTGATCCTCCCCCACCGGCACGAGCTGTGGCGAATACAGCAAAATATCCGCCGCCATGAGCATCGGGTAGGTGAAAAGACCTACGGACGTCCGGTCCTGCCCCTGCTTCGCCGACTTATCCTTAAACTGCGTCATCCGGCTGGCCTCACCAAAGCCCGTCAGACACTGCAGCACCCACGTCAACTCCGCATGCGCCGGGACGTGCGACTGCACAAACAACGTGGACTTATCCGGATCAATCCCCAACGCAATGAGCTGTGCGACGCCTTTCAGCGTCCGCTCACGTAACTCCTCCGGATCCTGGTCCACCGTGATCGCGTGCAAATCCGGAATGAAATAGAACGCCTCATAGTCATCCTGCAGGTCAATCCACTGCTTCAGGGCACCCAGGTAGTTACCCAAATGATACGAGTCGGCGGTCGGCTGGATTCCAGAAAGAACACGCTGTTTAGACATAGTGGCCAGTGTATCCCCCGGCCGTGACCGGGCGCACACTAAGATTGGGTCCAAAATCTTTTACGCCTATGGGATGACACATCGGGGGAAGCAGTGGGCAGCTGGAAAGAAATAGTGCCGTGGGTTATTACCGGCGTAGCAGTCTTCACATCCATTGGTTTCGCAATAGCTTTGGCAACCAGCACACCTGATGGTACGAAAACCACGCTTGATTTCATTGCGCGCCTATTCGGTCCGGTCTGTGCAGCGGGTATAGCATGGGCCGGAGTTGATCACACGGTTCGAAATAGCCGTAAGCAAGACCAATCCACAGAGTGGTACGCCAATCTACGTTGGGCAGCTGACTTGTGCAAAGACAACAATCAAACGGCAATACAAATTGGCGTGGCAGTTTTAGATTCTCTAGATGGTCTGCCCTTCTTGCGAACAGAGGAGCAAAAGCTTATCGATGCACTCCTGGAAACCGTGGTGGATTCTTCGACGGAATAAGATAACATAGACAACACAATCACCAGCGAAATTGCAGACAAGAAGGAGGCGAGATGATGGAAACCGCTACAAACAAATCCCCACGTGAAGCAGCCCCGGCTTCAACCAAGATCAATAAAGGTCAAGTGGCCGCCGCGAAACTCATTATGAAACGTGACCGTGAGGGCAAGGGCAATGTGAAGATCACGCAGCGCATACGAGATCTCGCCGCAATCGAGCTTTAGCCTGATTCCCCTTGCCGGCCTACTCTGCCACAACGAGAACCGTTGCCATGGCGTAATCGCCGTCGTGACTCAATGATACACTGGCAACTGGCACGCCCAACGCGGCTACGTCCCCATGCAATTCAAGCGTGGGGCGCCCAAAAGCATCCTGCACTACTTCTATTTCTGCGAAGTTCAGTTCTGCCGGGTCGATGATTGGCGGTGCGCCATAGAGTTTTTGGGACCACGCTTTGATGTAGGCCTCTTTCGCGGCCCACCGCGCCGCAAGCGACGCTGCGCGGTCAGCCTTCGGGGCACATGCGCGCCATTCGCGGTCCGTGAATACGCGAAGAAATGTGGATCCTTCCTGGTCAAGCTGCGAAGCAAAGGACGGGACGTGGACAACATCTGTCCCGATAAACATTCCTGCACACATGGTTCCAACCTAAACCCTTTACCGCTTTCCCCCTGTGAATCTTGGGGGCAATTCGAGACTTTCGGCTCAATAGGTTTACTATGCCTATATGTCTGATAGTTTCGATGGCGAAACTAGTTCGCCTTTTTCTTCCCCTCCCCTAACTACGTCGCAAAAGAATGAAGACTTATTACGGCGTCGCACCGAAGCTGCGGAACCGGTTGGCGCTGAACCGCTCAACAAGGTGCGCGCTGCGGGTCGACTTACTGCACGCGAGCGCCTTGATTACCTCCTCGATGAGGACTCATTTGTTGAAACTGATCAATTCGCACGCCACCGCACCCATGATTTTGGGATGCAGTCCAAGCGCCCGGTCACCGACGGCATCGTCACTGGATCGGGCACGATAGACGGCCGGGAAGTGTGTGTTTTCTCCCAGGACGGCACTGTTTTCGGTGGCGCACTGGGTGAGGTGTACGGCGAGAAGATGACCAAAATTCAGCAACTCGCCGTCACAACCGGGCGCCCGCTCATCGGCTTGTACGAGGGCGCGGGTGCACGCATCCAAGATGGCGTTGTCTCTCTGGATTGGATCGCGCAGACCTTTCGCCACAACATCGAGGCATCCGGTGTGGTGCCACAGATCTCCGTCATCATGGGCGCATGCGCCGGTGGCAATGCCTACTCCCCGGCATTGACGGATTTCGTGGTCATGGTCGATGAAAGTTCGAAGATGTTTGTCACCGGACCGGATGTAATCAAAACCGTCACCAGCGAAGAGATCAGCCAAGAAGAACTCGGTGGCGCCTGGATCCACATGCAGCAGGCCGGTAACTGCCATTACGTTGCAGACAATGACCAGGACGCCCTGGACTGGGTGGCCGAGCTTTTGGAATATCTGCCGTCCAACAACCGCCAGCGCACCGCTGTCCCACACCCTTTCGGCCATCATCCCGGCACCCCGGCGGAGGCGGACGAGGAGGCGTGCGCGGAACTCGATTCGCTCATTCCCAATTCCGCCAACTCACCGTATGAGGTGCGTGAGGTCATCGCGTGTGTCGCCGATGACGGCGAGTACTTGGAAGTCATGGAACAGCGCGCCGAAAACGTGGTCACTGCTTTTGGTCGTGTGGAAGGCCAAACCGTGGGTTTTGTAGCTAACCAGCCCATGGTGCTAGCAGGCTGCTTGGATATTGATTCCGCCGAGAAGGCCGCGCGTTTCATCCGAACCTGCGATAGCTTCAATATCCCCATTGTCATGCTGGTGGATGTTCCGGGGTTCTTGCCCGGTTCTGCCCAAGAGCATGACGGCATTCTGCGCCGCGGCGCGAAACTCTTGTACGCATACGGCGAGGCCAGCGTACCCAAGATCACTGTGACCATGCGCAAGGCATACGGGGGCGCGTATTGCGTGATGGGTTCGAAGGGTTTGGGCGCAGATGTGAACCTGGCATGGCCGACCGCACAGATCGCAGTGATGGGCGCTGCGGGTGCTGTGGGTTTTATCAACCGCAAGGACATCGCCGCAGCCAAAGAATCTGGGATGAGCGAGGAAGATCTGGCACAGCTTGTCGCAGGTTTCGAGCGCGAGTACGAGGACACGGTACTCAACCCATATAGAGCTGCGGAACGTGGCCTGGTGGATTCCGTGATTTTGCCCCGCGAAACTCGCACCGCCATTGCAGCGAACCTGCGCCTGTTCAAGGACAAAGTTGTCGCCCGACCGATGCGTAAGCACGGCAATATCCCGCTCTAATACCCAATTTTTGTTTCCAGATATTGTTTCCAGCCACTATTTCTAGACCTTTGAAGGAAAACATCATGATTATTGCCCCGATTCAGGCTCTCACCACTCCTGCACTGATCTTCCCCGGTCAAGGCAGCGCATGGCAGCAGGCTTTGTTTGATGCGGGGGTTACCTCTCCTGCTGCTCGTGAGCGGATGGAAAAACTGCTTGACAGTGCCGCATCAATCACGGGCCCTGTCGCGCGCCCCTTGGCATCCGTCGTGCCGGGAGTAGCACAGCGGATCCGGGACGCACTGAACAATGAGCCGCATGTCGCACCAGTTGATGCGTTTCCGGCTGTGAGCGTGCCGGCAATTCTGCTCGCGCAGATCGCTGCAGCTGAGCACCTCGCGGAGCTTGGCCTGGATCTGAACAACGTCCACTTCGGTGGGCATTCACAAGGTGTACTTGGCGCAGTAGCAATGGACCCTGAAGGCGACGGGCAGACTGTGGAGAACGCTCTTGCTTTTGCTTTCATCCTGGGTGCTGCCGCGACGAATGATTACGGTGCGACGGATGCACGCAGCCGTATGCTGTCGGTGCGTGGTCTCACGGTTGATCAGATCAATGACTTTGTGCCGGAGGATTCAGGCGCGGTGTTAAGCGTGATCAATGAGCGCCGTCACGTGGTGCTCTCCGGCACGCCGGAGGCGTTGGAGCGTGCGCAAAGTGCGATCGAGTCGCAGGCAAGTGGTTACAACTCCCGCCTCGAGGTTGAATTCGGCGGATCTGAGATTCAGCCAACGTTTGATTACTTGGACGTGGCCTACCCGTTCCATGTTGCAAGCAATATGGCGGCGGTGGAGCAGGCTGCGCAGTGGGCGGAAGACTGTGGCATCACGTTCGCTGGCACAACCCCGCGTGAACTTGCGCAGACCATCCTCGTGGACACGTTTGATTTCACCAGCACCGTCCGTGACCTGTTGCGTCAAGGCGCAAGCCATGTGATCTCACTTGATAAGGGCACCACAAGCATCATTTCCACGCTTGTCAGTGGCGCCGGTGTGCCGGTGATTGATGCGTCCACCCCCACCAAACGCGATGCCTTGGCGCGTCCGGGTGAAAAGCTGTCGGCTGCGGCGGATTATTCGCAATATGCCCCACGCGTGATCACGCTGCCTGACGGCAAGTCCTACACGCAGACGCGATTTTCTGCGCTGACCGGCCTATCCCCCATCATCTTGGGCGGTATGACGCCGACGTCGGCCGATGGTGAGATTGTGGCGGCTGCCGCCAACGCCGGCTACTGGGCGGAGCTTGCCGGTGGTGGCATGTACTCCGAGGAGGAGTTTGGCAAGCACAAAGACAGTCTTGTTAGCTTCCTGCAGCCGGGCCGCACCGCACAGTTCAACACCATGTTCTTCGACCGCTTCTTGTGGAACTTGCAGTTTGGGCAGACCCGCATGGTGCCCAAAGCACGCGCTGCGGGCGCACCATTTAACGGTGTGTGTATTTCCGCTGGCATCCCCGAGGTTGAGGAGGCAACAGAGCTTCTTGCGCAGCTGCACCGTGATGGTTTCCCCTACATCGCGTTTAAGCCGGGCACGACGCAGCAGGTGCGCGACGCGCTGAAGATCGCAGAAGCCAATCCAGATGATTCGGTGATCCTCATGGTCGAAGACGGCCATGCGGGTGGGCATCACTCGTGGGTTGATCTGGAAGACATGCTGCTGGAAACCTATGCGGAGATCCGCGCGCATGACAACGCGGTGCTCACCGTCGGTGGCGGCGTCTACTCTCCTGCGCGCGCTGCGGAGTTGATCACCGGTACCTGGTCGGAAAAATTCGGCCTGGCAAAGATGCCGGTAGATGGTGTCTTTGTGGGCACGGTGGCGATGGCTACGAAGGAAGCCAAAGCTACGGACTCCGTCAAGCAGCTGCTGGTGGATACTCCAGGTTTGCCGCCGGAGCACAACGGGGGTTGGGTTGGCCGCGGTCAGGGTGTTAGCGGTGTGGCGTCGTCCCAGTCGCACCTGCTGGCTGATCTGCATGACCTGGATAACTCCTTTGCCAAGGCGTCACGCCTGATCACCTCGCTGGATATTGAGGAGTATGAGGCACACCGCGATGAGATCATCGAGGCTCTGTCGAAGACGTCGAAGCCCTACTTCGGCGATGTTGAGGACATGACGTATGCGCAGTGGGTGCAGCGTTTCGTGGACCTTGCAGCGCCGTTTGTGGATAGCAGTTGGGATAAGCGTTTCATCGCGTTGATGCAGCGCATCGAAGCACGCCTCAATGAGGTTGACCATGGGGAAATCCCCACGTTGTTCCCGGAAGGGGAAGGGGTGGATCCGCAAGACGGCGTCGAAAAGCTTCTCGCTCATTATCCGCAGGCCCGCACGGTGAAAGTGTCCCCGCGCGATGCGGCGTGGTGGATTGGGTTGCACTACGCCTACCCGAAGCCGATGCCGTGGGTGCCGGCCTTGGATGGGGATTTGAAGATGTGGTTTGGCAAGGACACCTTGTGGCAAGCGCAGGATGAGCGCTACACCGCGGACCAGGTGCGCATTATTCCGGGCCCGGTGGCTGTGGCGGGCATCACGAAGAAAAATGAGCCGGTCGCGGAGCTTCTGGACAGGTTTGAGGATGCGACGACGCAGTCGCTTATCGACGATGGCGTGACCCCCCTCCCCCGTTTCTCCCGCCTGCACGATGCTGAGGATGAGGCAGCCTACCTGCGGTCCTGCCCAACGTTGGTGTGGCATGGGCACCTGATGGCCAACCCGGCGTACTCGCTGGATGAGGATGCTTTTACCCTCACGTCCGAGGTGAATGCTGCGGGTGAGCGTGAATGGACCATTCGGATTCACGCTGATTCCGCATGGGACCACCTGCCGGACGATCAGCGCCCGTTCTACGTGCGTGAGGTGACCATCCCGGTGGACATTCCAGCGGGCGCGGGCACCGGTGCTTCACCTGTCGTATCGCGCGAACGTCTTCCGAAGAGCGTGTTTGATCTGCTTGAAGGCCTCGCTGGCGTGGGTTCCGTGTCCGAGGCAGGCGACGCAATCATTGCCATGCCGGAGCTTGAAGCGCCGTCCGAGGACGCGCCGTTTGGCCTGGCCCGGTCTTCCTTCACCCTGCCACCATCGCTGCTTGCGGCACACTCGGCAGTCACCGGCGCTGCGTTGCCGGCAAGCGGCAACGCAGGAGAAGGTGGAAACACCGGACAAGTCCTTGGCACCCCCGATGTGCTCGTCGGTCCATGCTGGCCGGCGATTTACACCGCACTTGGCTCGGGTCAACTCGCAGATGGTTACCCGGTGATCGAGGGCCTGCTCAACGCTGTCCACTTAGATCACGTCATTGACCTGCGCGTGCCATTGGACGAACTCGCTGATGGTCGCACCATTGATGTGGAGTCCAAGTGCACATCCATCGCAGAGTCCGCTTCCGGTCGCATTGTCACTGTTGAGCTTGAGTTGACCTCTGACGGTGAAACGGTGGCCACCCAGATGCAACGCTTTGCCATTCGTGGCAGGGCCACGGGCACGGCAACGCCGGTCGCAGCACCCGAATATGGTGGCGGGAAGTCCTCGCAGTTGGTGGAGGCAACACCGCGTTCCTTCGTGGACCGTGCGGTGGTGCATGCACCGGCAGATATGACCCCGTTTGCGCTGGTGTCGGGTGACTATAACCCGATCCACACTTCGTATAACGCTTCGGCGTTGGTGAACCTGCAGGCGCCACTGGTGCACGGCATGTGGCTGTCCGCAACAGCCCAGCACCTCGCTGGCCGCCACGGCAAAGTTGTCGGATGGACCTACTCCATGTTTGGAATGGTGCAGCTGAACGATGAGGTGGAGATCACCGCTGAGCGCGTGGGCCGCAAGGGTATCCACCAGGCACTCGAGGTGACGTGCCGGATTAATGGTGATGTTGTTTCACGCGGCCAAGCACTGTTGGCGCAGCCGAAGACGGCGTATGTCTACCCAGGCCAAGGCATTCAGACTGAAGGAATGGGTAAGGGTGACCGGGATGCCTCCCCCGCCGCGCGTGATGTGTGGCGCCGGGCAGATCGCCACACGCGCACTAAGCACGGTTTTTCTATCCAACGCATTGTGGATGAGAACCCGGCGCGCCTTGACGTGCGCGGGCACGAATTCAAGCACCCCGAAGGCGTGCTGCATCTGACGCAGTTCACGCAGGTAGCACTCGCTGTTGTGGCGTATGCGCAGACGGAGCGTCTGCGCGAGGGCAACGCGCTTGCTTCGGATGCTTACTATGCGGGCCACTCGCTTGGTGAGTACACGGCGCTCGCCTCCTTGGGCAACATTTTCGAGCTCGAAGCTGTGATTGACATTGTGTACTCGCGTGGTTCTGCCATGGGTTCCTTGGTGCCACGCGATGCGGAAGGCAACTCGGATTACGGCATGGGTGCGTTGCGCCCGAACATGATCGGCGTTGGCCCGGAAGAAGTTGAAGCCTACGTCGCACAGGTAGCCGAGGACACTGGTGAGTTCCTGGAGATTGTGAATTACAACATCAAGGGCCAGCAGTACTCCATCGCCGGCACGAAGCGCGGGCTTGCTGCGCTGGATGAGAAGGCAAATGCCATCAACTCACGCGCGTACGTGACGGTGCCGGGTGTGGATGTCCCCTTCCACTCCCGCGTGCTGCGCGGCGGTGTCGCCGACTTCGCAGAGAAGTTGGATGAGCTGTTGCCCGAGCTTATCGACGTTGACACATTGGTCCACCGCTACATCCCCAACCTGGTTGCCCGCCCCTTCGAACTGACCCAAGGGTTCATTGACTCCGTATTGGAAGAGGTTCCTTCCGAGCGTCTGCGCGGCATGACACCGGAGAACACTGACCGCAACACCTTGGCACGCACCTTGTTGATTGAGCTTTTGGCATGGCAGTTTGCTTCCCCGGTGCGCTGGATTGAAACCCAGGACTTCCTCTTGCCGCGGGTGGAGCAGATCATTGAAGTTGGTCTTGCTTCCTCCCCGACCTTGACCAACCTAGCTAAGCGTGAAATGGACGTTGTGGGCATTCATGTCCCCGTGTTCAACGTGGAATCCAGCCAGGACGTGGTCATGCTTGAAGATGTGGTGGTCGCACCAAAGCCGGAAGAGGTTGCACCCGCTGAAGACGCAGCACCGGAAACCGACACCGAAACTGCTGCAGCGCCCGCACCTGCTCCTTCCACACCAGAAACCGCACCAGCGGTACCAGTGGCAGTGGCGGCGGCCCCTGCGG
>NZ_JRNG01000030.1:0-35991 GCF_000759055.1 Corynebacterium tuscaniense DNF00037
GCCCCTGCGGGCCCCGCCGAGGAGCTAGCTTTCCACGCGGCAGACGCAATCGAAGTGCTCTTTGCACTACAGAACAAGATCCGCCCGGAGCAGATCAATGATTCTGACACGATCGAAGAGTTGACCGGTGGCGTGTCGTCGCGCCGTAACCAGCTGCTGATGGATATGTCCGCGGAACTTGGTGTACCGGCTATTGATGGCGCGGCCGAAGCTGATGTGGCAACCCTGCACCAACGTGTTAATACCGCAGCACCGGGATATAGCCCGTTTGGCACGGTGCTGTCAGAGGCCGTGGGCACGCGCCTGCGCCAATTGCTTGGCGGAGCCGGCCTGAAACTAGCCTTTGTTGAGGATCATCTTGGCTCCGCGTGGGGGCTCCCGGCCTCGTGGACTCCACACGTGGAGGCTGAGATCTTGTTGGGCAGCCGTGCGGAGGATTCTGTCCGCGGTGGTTCCCTTGCCACCCTGCCAGCGGCAGCGACCAAGGCAGAGGTCAGCGCGATGATTGACCAAGCCGTGCAGAATGTTGCTGCGCGGCATGGTGTTGCAGTGTCCCAAGCATCGCAGGCGAATGCGTCGGGCGGTGGCGTGGTGGATTCTGCGGCACTGGATGCGTACAAGGAAGAGGTCACCGACACTCTCGTGGCCACAGCCCGCACACTGTTGAACAAGCTGGGTGTGGAAGAAGAGACGGCCGAAGTCCTCGCTCCTGACACAACCATCGTGGAGACAATCGAGGCAGAACTTGGTTCCGGCTGGGTCAAGCAGGTCACCCCGGTTTTCGACGAGCGCAAGGCGGTGTTGTTCGATGACCGTTGGGCACAAGCCCGTGAAGACCTCGCGCGCGTCGCCCTTGGTCAGTCTGACCTTGAACCGGCACGTTTTGCAGGCACCGGTGACACGATTGCGCAGCAAGCGCAGTGGTATGCGGAAAACACTGGCGCACAACGCGCGGAACTGTTGCGTGACATCGCCTCCGCTGCGCAGTCTCAGGCAGACGAACCGTATGCACGCGACATTGCGCTGGTGACAGGTGCAGCACCGGGATCTATTGCTACGGCACTCGTGGAGAAGCTGCTCGCTGGTGGTGCAACGGTGATCATGACTGCGTCCAACGTGAGCCAGTCCCGCAAGGAATTTGCTCGCACTCTTTATGCCGAGCACGCCTCCGTGAGTGCCAGCCTGTGGCTGGTGCCAGCCAATCTGTCCTCCTACCGCGATATTGATGCGTTGATCGCCTGGATTGGTTCGGAGCAAAAGGAGACGGTGGGCAAGGATGTGAAGATCATCAAACCTGCCATGACACCGACTCTGGCGTTCCCCTTCGCAGCACCGGCAGTATCCGGCTCCTTGGCCGATGTCGGCGGTAATGCGGAAACGCAAGCACGTTTGCTGCTGTGGTCGGTGGAGCGCACCATCGCTGGTCTGTCGGATTTGGCGCAGCGCGGTGACCACTACCCCGCAACGCGCACTCATGTTGTGTTGCCGGGTTCACCGAACCGCGGCACCTTCGGTGGTGATGGTGCCTACGGCGAGGTCAAGGCTGCATTCGATGCGATTGTGAACAAGTGGTCCGCTGAGGCCGGGTGGCCAGACGGCGTGACCTTAGCCCAAGCACGCATTGGCTGGGTCGCGGGCACGCACCTCATGGGAGGAAACGACGGGCTTATCCCAGCTGCGGAAGAAGCCGGTATTCACGTGTGGAGCCCGGAGGAAATCTCCTCGCAGCTCATGGGGCTGGCCACCCTCGAATCCCGTGAGCAGGCAAAGCACGCCCCGCTTGATCTTGATCTCACGGGCGGGCTCGCTGATGCTGGAATTTCCATTGCGGAGCTGGCACGGTCGGGGCGTGATGGGGCGGCACAGGGGGCGTCGATAAGCGAAGAAGGCGCTACTGTGCGCGCTTTGCCGAATGTGGCATCCCCGCAGCAACCCTCGCCGGCGCAAGTCGCGGATGTGCAGTGCTCCCTCGAAGACATGGTGGTCATTGTCGGTGTGGGCGAGGTGTCCAGCTGGGGCTCCGGCCGTACCCGCAAGGAGGCTGAATATGGCATTGAGCGCTCAGGCGATGTGGATCTGACTGCTGCTGGCGTGCTGGAACTGGCCTGGATGATGGGGTTAATCACGTGGTCTGAAGATCCGAACCCGGGCTGGTACGACGCGGACGGTACGGAGATTGCGGAGGAAGACATCTTCGACCGCTTCCGGGCTGAGGTCGTGGCACGCTGCGGTATCCGCACACTGACGGATAAATACTTCCTCACAGACCAAGGCTCCGTGGATGTGGAGCAGGTCTACCTGGACCGCGACATCACGTTCACTGTGACCTCGGAGGAAGAAGCGCGCGACCACGAAACCGCAGATCCGGACAAAACGGTGGTCCGCCAGTCCGATGGCGAGTGGACCGTGACACGTCTGGCTGGTGCACGTGCGTTTGTGCCGAAGAAGGCAACGCTCACGCGAACGGTAGCCGGCCAAATTCCGGATGACTTCGACCCCACCAAGTGGGGCATTCCGGCCCAGATGGTGGACGGCATGGACCGGATCGCCGCATGGAATCTTGTCACCGCTGTCGATGCCTTTATTACTTCGGGGTTCACACCAGGCGAGCTCATGCAGGCAGTGCACCCCTCCTTGGTGGCCACCACCCAAGGCACCGGTATCGGTGGCATGGAATCGCTGCACAAGGTCTTCGTCTCCCGCTTCATCGGGGAGGAGCGCCAAAGCGACATCCTGCAAGAAGCTCTGCCGAACGTGGTGGCGGCGCACACCATGCAGTCTTTGGTGGGTGGCTATGGTTCCATGATTCACCCGGTTGGCGCATGTGCGACGGCAGCGGTGAGTGTGGAAGAGGCCGTGGACAAGATCGCGCTGGGCAAGGCGGACTTTGTCATCGCCGGTGGTATTGATGATGTGCAGGTGGAGTCCCTCCAGGGCTTCGGTGACATGAACGCCACGGCAGAAACAGCCAAGATGACAGCCCAAGGCATTGATGATCGCTTCATCTCCCGCGCCAACGACCGGCGCCGCGGCGGATTCCTGGAGGCGGAAGGCGGCGGCACCTTGCTGCTGGCACGCGGTTCACTCGCGGCAGAGCTGGGCTTGCCGGTGCACGCCGTGGTGGCGTATGCCTCCAGCTTCGGCGATGGTGCGCACACCTCCATCCCCGCGCCAGGCATTGGTGTGCTGGCAGCGGCGTGTGGCGGTACGTCCTCGCGCTTGGCCCGCAATCTGGCGCAGCTTGGGCTTTCGCCTAATGACGTCTCGGTGCTGTCCAAGCACGACACCTCCACGAATGCGAACGACCCGAATGAGTCGGAGCTGCACTCGCTGCTGTGGCCGGCGATCGGCCGCGATGAGAACGCGCCGATGTACGTCATCTCCCAAAAGACGTTGACCGGACACGCAAAGGCAGGTGCTGCCCTGTTCCAGATTGGTGGCCTGATTGATGTGTTGGCCTCGGGCCAGCTGCCGCCCAATGCGTCGCTGGACTGTGTTGATCCGCTCATCGCACCGAAGGCGAAAAACTTGGTGTGGCTGCGTTCCCCGCTTGATCTGGGTGCGGGCAATGTGAAGGCGGTGGCCCTGACTTCCCTGGGCTTCGGCCACGTCGGCGCACTGTTGGTACTGGGCCACCCAGGAGTGTTCGAAGCTGCGCTGGTGCGCGCGGGCATGGATGCGGATGCGTGGCGCGCCCAAGCCACGGAGCGCCTTGTTGATGGTGCTGGCCGCCTCGAAGCCGGCATGATCGGGCGCGCCGAGCTGTTCGCCCCGGTGGAAAACCGGCGCTTCGCAGGTGCACACGACCATGACGATGAGATCGCCCTGCTTCTCAACCCCGAGGCTCGTCTCACCGCAGACGGCAACTACCCCACGGTTTAAGGAGAGTCACCATGACACCGTTGTTTCATACCAATGACGCTTCACTTTCCCACGATGAGCTCGCGGCACTGAGCGCCGTGATCGCTGAGGCGCAAACGTGGCATCTAAATGCAGGCGCAGGCGTGGTTGAGGATGGCTTTGTACAGCCGTTTGATTCCTCCCCCACCTTCGGCAACGTCACGTACTACTAAGCAAGGAGCACATTCATGCATGACTTTCCGTTTCACAAAGTGCTGATTGCTAACCGCGGTGAGATCGCAGTTCGTATCATTCGCGCAGCACGTGACGTTGGGCTTTCCAGCGTGGCCATTTATGCGGATTCGGATAAGGGCGAACCGTTTACCGCCATGGCAGATGAGGCCGTGGCTATCGGCGGAACCACCTCCGCGCAGAGCTACCTGGATATAGATAAGGTGATTCAAGCTTGCAAGGATTCAGGCGCGGACGCGGTCCACCCTGGCTACGGCTTCTTAAGTGAGAATGCTGAGTTTGCCCGGCGCGTGATCGAGGAGGGCCTCACTTGGATTGGGCCACCACCGGAGGCAATTGAGGCACTCGGCGATAAGGTCACGGCCCGCGCACTGGCAGAAGCCGTGAACGCGCCATTGGCTCCGGGGACAAAGGAACCGGTTGCTGGCGCCGATGATGTGGTTGCCTTCGCGGATGAGCACGGTTTACCTGTGGCCATTAAGGCCGCCTTTGGCGGTGGTGGGCGCGGCATGAAGGTAGCTCGAACTCGTGGGGAGGTCCGTGAGCTCTACGAATCTGCAACACGTGAGGCTCAGGCGGCGTTCGGCCGCGGCGAGTGTTTTGTGGAGCGCTACCTTGACCGCGCCCGCCATGTCGAAGCGCAGGTGATTGCGGATGCACACGGAAACGTGATTGTGGGCGGTACGCGCGATTGTTCTTTGCAGCGCCGGTTCCAAAAGCTCATTGAGGAAGCACCCGCACCGTTTTTGACCCAAGAGCAGCGTGACCGCATCCACGACTCTGCGAAGGCGATTGCGAAAAAGGCTGGGTATGTCGGTGTGGGCACAGTGGAATACCTGGTCGGCGCGGATGGCCTGATCTCGTTCTTGGAGGTCAATACTCGCCTCCAGGTTGAGCACCCAGTGACGGAGGAAACAACGGGCATTGATCTGGTCATTGAGCAATTCCATATCGCTGCCGGCCGCCCATTACGCTTTGAGCATGATCTGGCGCCCACCGGTCACGCGCTGGAGTTTCGCATCAACGCCGAGGACGCCGGTAGCAATTTCATGCCGGCTCCCGGCACTGTGACCCGCTACGAGGAGCCCGGCGGGCCCGGCGTGCGCGTGGATTCCGGTATCCGCGAAGGCTCGGTCTTGGGTGGTCAGTTCGATTCCATGTTGGCCAAGCTCATCGTGCGCGGTGAAACCCGCGAGCAGGCCATCGCACGCGCAAAACGCGCGTTAGCAGAATTCAAGATCGAAGGTGTGCCCACGGTCATCCCGTTTCATCAGCGCATGCTTGACGACGCCGCCTTTACCGCCCCCAACAACCACTTCACCGTGTACACCCGCTGGATTGAAGAGGAATGGGACCCGGACGTTGCACCGTATGAGGGGAACGAGGCTGATGCGGGCGATGAGGACAGCAAACGCCGTACCGTTTCTGTTGGTGTCAACGGGCGCTCCATTGAAATCACGCTTCCGGAGCCACTGCTTCTGGGGGCTGTGGCGCAGCGGCGACGCAAACGTCGTTCGCGCTCTGGCTCCAATTCCGCTAAGGGCTCAAAGGGTACTGCCAGTGCAGATACCCTCACAGCACCGATGCAAGGCACGGTGGTGAAGGTGATTGTCACCGAAGGCGCACGCGTTGAAGTAGGTGACGCACTTCTGATTCTGGAGGCCATGAAGATGGAAAACCCCGTCAAGGCTCACAAGAGCGGCACCGTGAAAAACCTAGCGGTCAAGCCCGGTGAAAACGTGGACAAGGGGGCAGCACTCCTGGATATCGTGTCCGAGGACTAGCATCTTCACCCCTACTAGGCCCATGCCTCGGCCTCTGACCTGGCGCGGCACTTATAACGGTTGACGCGCCGGGCCTTTTAGCTATATGGTTACCCACATGAGTGGTAAACCCATATACCAAGAGATCGCGGATGAACTCCGCGACATGATCTCCTCGGGCGCACTCGCCCCCGGAGACCGCGTCCCGTCAACAAACGAGCTCTCTGCCTACCACTCCGTCAACCCGACCACCTCCGCGAAAGCTCTCACAGAGATTTTCAATGAGGGTCTGGTGGAGAAACGCCGGGGGCTCGGCATGTTCGTTCTTAAATCCGCACGCCAACAGCTACTCAGCTCCCGGCGCGCAGCTTTCCAAGAGCGATTTGTCCAACCTTTCGTCCACGAGGCTGACCAGCTTGGCCTTTCCACAGCGGAACTGACCGCCATGATTGAAAAGGAGCGCACCAAATGAAGCATCCACACCCACAGCCCCCTCCGCAGTCCGGCTTTTACGCGCTCATCGGCCCGAACGCCGCGGGCAAGACCCACCTGCTTCGTTCATTGATGGGGCCGGGTGCCGCATTCGTGCCCGCCGGTGCGGACGCTAAGTTCGCTGGCGATACCGTCGCTCGGCAGCTACGCGCAGCCAACGCGGCAAAGCCACTCGCTCCCGTCGATATGCCTGATGCGCGCATCAAGGATCTTTCCGTCGGTCAGCGCCGCCTCCTCACCATCCGGATCGCGCTAGCAGCACAAGAGCCACTTTTGCTTCTCGACGAACCTTTTGACGGCATCGACGCCACCACACGCAAGCAGGTGCGCCAGCAACTCATTGATTACATTGCGGAGGACCCCGAGCGCACCATCATCATGGCTTCGCACCGCGCCGAGGACTTCGCCGGATTAGCCACGCATGTAATCCAGGTGTTTGACCGGGAGGTCCACTCCTCCGGGCTTCCACTGGAAAGTGTCCGCACGCACTTCCCCACCATCACCGGACCAACCGCCGAGATTGAGGGCCTGACAACCCAGTACCCCGTTGCCGAAACGGCGACGCTTGGCCCCACTGCCCGGGCCACATTCACCGACCCGGCCGCCGCAGCAACAACCCACTTGCCCGTGAACTACCCCACCGACGCGGAACTGTTCGACCTCCTAGCCACAACACCTATCCACGTCGAGCCCGAAGAAACAGACCAAACAACCCAGGGAGATGTGAAGCGATGAAACCTTTCTTGAGTCCAACCACACCAGCCACGTACCTCACTGCGTTCTTTGTTTTATTGATCGCAATGCCCTTCGGCCGGTACTACACCGGCGACGGCGAACTCTGGACCATCTGCGGCGGCATCGCCCTTATGGCACTCTTCGCCTACATCGCATCCAAATGGTCGGCCCTCAACCAATTGGGAATGAGTTTTAGCCGGTGGTTCACATCAGCTTTGAAAGTTGCACTCACCGCCACAGGCATTCTTGCAGCTGCCACGTCTGCTTCATCGATTGCAAACCAGTACGCCAATCCCTACTACAAGTTCTACGACGTATTCCTTGTCACCAACAGCCAACCCATGAACCGGGCTAACGATGATTATGTGACGGCTGCTGGCCAGGACACGTGGACAATCCTCGCCACATTCGGAGTGACCTTCACCTTCCTGTTCCTCGCCGCCCTCATCGGAATCGCCATCGGTGTATCCGAAGGCGCTGCTAACAGGTGGGGTCTGCTTGTCATCGGAATCGCCATCGCTGGGCTATTCCTTGGCTTTGCATACGCGCAGATGTACTGGGGCTACGCGTTTGCCGTGGGTGCCCCAATCCCACGATCGAGCATTGTGTGGATCACGGTTGGCATCGGCGCGCTTGTGGTCGCCATAACCGCCGCTGTGACAATTGCCCGCACCCCACGATTCATCAAATAGCCCACAACAAACAACCGGAACGGAAGGCGGTTAGCGCTCCAACCACTCGGAGCGCAGCACCCCGTGGCGCGAGCACGTCGCCTCCCACGCCATCGGACTGATCTTCACCACCATGCGGCGCCCACACACCGGACAGATGCGTGGAGCATCGTAGGGGCGCGCCGAATTGAGTGGCCACACGATCTCCCCAGACAAGACCGCCATGGCCAGTTCTCCCATCTCCAGGTTCTTCATGGCAGCAGCTTCACTTAGAGGGACTTCAAGGTGTCATAGAGCGGACCGTGCCCAGAGTTCTGTTTCTGCCCCACCGGAGTAATGGACAGATTCAGGTGTGAATCCATGACCCGATCCACCGCATCGCGGTCCTTCTCCATGGGGCGCCCAAGGGTAGTCAAGTAGTTACCTCCGATGATGGCGTTGGCCCCGCCGAGAAGGCCTTGTTCAGTTCCATCATCCCCCAGCGCAAGCTCGGTCCCGCCCGCGAAACGGATTTGCGTTGATGGCATGGCCAAACGGAAAGCTGCCACCGCACGCAACGCCTCGCCCTGCGGGACAAGCGGACGGTCTGCGAAAGGGGTCCCTGGCCGCGGGTCCAAGAAGTTCATCGGAACCTCATGCGGCTGAACCTCAGCCAGCTGCGCAGCGAACTCCGCACGCTGCTCCAAGGTCTCCCCCAAGCCGATGATTCCGCCGCAACATGTCTCCATCCCTTCTGCAAGCACATGTTCAAGAGTGTTCTTACGTTCCTGCCATGTGTGAGTAGTAACCACATTGGGGAAGAAGGATTTGGCAGTTTCAAAATTGTGGTTGTAGCGCATGACCCCCATCTGGGCGAGCCGGTGTGCCTGTTCACGGGTGAGAATGCCGAGGGAAGCCGAAATGGAAATATCCACTTCCTCCCTGATGGCCGTTATTGCTTCAGCCACTTGATTGAGCAACGCATCCGTCGGCCCCTTCACCGCGGCAACGATGCAGAACTCACTCGCCCCCATCTTCTCTGACTGTTTGGCAGCTTCCACCAACTCCGCAATATTCAGCGTGACGGAACGCACGGGGGATTCAAAAAGACCGGACTGTGAACAAAAGCTGCAATCCTCAGGACAACCGCCCGTCTTCAAAGAAACGATCCCTTCCAGGGAAACATCCACACCGCAATGCTTGATGCGCACCTGGTGGGCGAGATCGAGCAACTCCTGGAGGCGGTCATCCTCAATCTTCAAGATCTCTAGAATTTCTTCTTGATTCAGGCCCTCACCACACTTGAGACATTTCTCGCGCGCGATGGTGAGGATATCGCTATTCCCCGTCTGGGATGAGTTTATTTTGGCCATAGAAAGCAGTCTAGACGGCCACTTGAACAGTGTTCAAGAAGCGGCCCACTAGTGCCCGGTCCCCCCGTTCGGTCCCCATTTTCTAACCAAATAGGCGTACTGACCTGACTTAATCTATTTTCAGGTTTATCCTATATCTACTTAAGGCATTAATACCGCTCCCTCATCCTGGGGTCGGATAGATACGGAAAGGCCCACCACCTCATGCAGCTGCCCGATTTGGACCCACAAAAGTTCTTCGGATTCTTTTCCATCCTGATCAGCCTCATCCTCGCCTTGGCAGGCGGACTGACCAAAGGCGATGTAGAGCAGCCCCCCACATCATTTACAAGCACGCCAAACAACATCGAGGAGACCAAAGAGAAGCTCTTCGACCAGATCAACGATCACCGCGCGAAAAACGGGCTGGCCCCTTGGACCCGCGACGAAGCGCTGACCCAAAGTGCCCAAGAATGGAGCGAGCACCTCGCCAAGTCGGGCAAATTTGAGCATGATGACATCAAGCGTGGCATTGAAAACATTCACTACTCTTCCAGCACCCCGAATAATGCTGTGAACAACTGGAAGAAATCAGCAGGCCACAACACCAACATGTTGAGCAACACCACACGCGCAGGCCTTGGGATCGCCTACGGCAAAGACGCCAAGGGTGGCTCGGGCTACAAGGTTGTCCTGCGTGCCGAATAGCAGCGAGTAACTAGCGGTACTCAACCAGCAGCGGCGAGTGGTCGGACCAACGCTCCTCCACCGTCGCTGCTTTTTCCACCCCGCTCGCAGGTTGCTACGCTTGTAGCATGTCCGCCGCGCCAGTACCGTCCTCCCCTCACGAACCGCGCCATATTCCCCAGCGTGAGCTCCGCAATGAAAGCAGTAAGATTTTGCGCGAAGTGGAAAAAGGCGCGGAATTCATCATCACCAACCGCGGCCGCCCCGTCGCTCGGTTGACCGGCCTTAAAAATGTCCACTCTCCACGGTTGGCCTACACGCCTGCCTCACGGCCACTAAGACTCGGCGCCGAGAATCGAATCCAACTCCCCATCAGTACAAAGGAGATTCTGGATACTGTCCGCGAGGAAAGGTTGTGACAGCGTGAAGCTGTGGTACCTCGATACTTCTGCGGTGATGAAGCTTATCGCGCAGGAGAAAGAATCCGATGCCCTCGATGAAGCGATCTTGGCGGAGTCACCGGCACTTTTCTCAAGCACTCTCCTCGAAACTGAGCTGCGTCGCGCTTGTCGTTTTCTTCCAGAGGTACAGCCGCACATCATCGAGGATGTTATTGAGTCAATGTCCATCTTCGAGATCGACAGGAGCATTTTCCGAGTCGCTGGAATGCTGCCAGGCACACACCTTCGCTCCCTTGACGCTATCCACATCGCCGCTGCCCTTCTTGGTGGGTGCACAACGATGGTGACATACGACCACCGGATGGCGGATGCCGCGGAAGAAGCAGGCCTCCCGGCACTTTCACCAGGTCGCGCTAGAGAATCCTAGCGGTACTCAACCAGCAGCGGCGAGTGGTCGGACCAACGCTCCTCCACCGTCGCTGCTTTTTCCACCCAGGTGCGCTGGGCCCGCTCAAGCATGTTCGCGGTGGCCGCCTGATAGTCAATGCGCCAACCGGCGTTGTTGTTGAACGCCTGGCCACGGTAGGTCCACCAGGTGTACGGCGCGTCCTCGGGGTGGAGGCGGCGGGCAACATCGAACCACTTCGGCTCCGCACATGCCACACGGCGTAAGTCGCTTTCGTACTCGACGGCCCCGAAGAAACCAGCCTCATCCTTTGCGTCGATATCCTGGGCTTCATCATCCGGGAAAGCACCGAAGACAGCGTCCATGAAGGCGCGCTCTCCAGGTAAGAAACCGGAGGACTTCGTATTCGTCTTCCAATTCTTCAAGTCCTCGCGGCGGTGGCAAATATTCCAGTCACCGCCAATCACCATGTCCTTGTGCGTTTCCGCCCACCGCGCCAGCAGCGGCTCAAACACGTCAAGGAAACGCCACTTCTCATCCTGCTTCTCAGTGCCAGTGCTTCCCGACGGCAAGTACAGCGACGCCACCGTCGTCCCGCACTCCAGACGCCCAGAAATGAAGCGACCGGAATCTTCGAAGTGGGGGATGCCCACGGCGACGTCGATAAGCGGTGTGCGCGAAAGGATACCCACCCCGGCGCGACCTTTTGCGGCAGCTGGTGCGACATAGAGGTGCCACCCGGCTTCGAGCGCCGGTGCGAGCGCGGCCTGAGTCTGCTCCTCCGTGGCGCGAACTTCCTGCATAAGCACAACATCCGCTGGAGTGTTCTTCAGCCACTCCAACATGCCCAAGTTGTTCTCATTGCGCACCTTCGTGGCCGCGCGGATCCCGTTAACGTTGACTGATGCGATGGTGAGGCTCATGCCCGATCACCCTACCTGTCCCGCGTCAACGCGGACGATTGCCCAACCTCGAGGGCGCGATGGGCACGCTCACCGGCAAAGAGGTACGCTTGTCGGTCGAAAACAAAAAAGAAGATAACCAAAATTTTGTAGAGGTGACCCATGGCCAAAATCATTTGGACGAAGACGGACGAGGCACCACTGCTGGCAACGTACTCACTGAAGCCCATCGTGGAGGCTTTCGCGTCGAACGCAGGCGTAGACGTAGACACGTACGACATTTCCCTAGCCGGCCGCATCCTCGCGCAATTCCCGGACTACCTGGAGGAAGACCAGCAAGTTCCGGACTATTTGGCATTGTTGGGTGAGCTGTCCAAAACGCCTGAAGCCAACATCGTCAAGCTGCCGAACATCTCCGCTTCCCTTGTGCAGCTGAAGAACGCCATCAAGGAGCTGCAGGACGCTGGTTTTGCCATTCCGGACTACCCGGTGAACCCGCAGACGGATGAGGAGCGTGACATCCTCAACCGCTACGACGCGGTGAAGGGCTCCGCCGTCAACCCGGTCCTGCGCCAGGGCAACTCTGACCGTCGCGCACCTCGCTCCGTGAAGAACTTCGCCCGCAAGAACCCGCACTCCATGGGCGCATGGTCCAAGGATTCCAAAACGAACGTGGCCACGATGGATGCCAATGACTTCCGCCACAACGAGAAGTCCGTCATCCTCGACCACGATGACACGTTGACCCTGAAGCTCACCGGCACTGATGGCCAGGAGAAGGTCTTCCGCGATGACATGAAGGTGGATAAGGGCGACGTCGTGGACGCGACCTTCATGTCTGCCCGTGCGCTCGATGCCTTCCTGCTGGGTACCGTCCAGCGCGCCAAGGACGAGGGCATCCTCTACTCCATTCACCTCAAGGCCACCATGATGAAGGTCTCTGACCCGATCATGTTCGGCCACGTTGTCCGCGCCTTCTTCAAGGACGTGTACGACCAGTACGGTGAGCAACTCATGGCTGCTGGCCTCGACGGCGAATCCGGCCTGGGTGCCATCTACTCCGGCCTGTCCGAGCTGGACAACGGTGAAGAGATCCGCGCCGCCTTTGATAAGGCAATGGCGCAAGGTCCGGACCTGGCGCAGGTGAATTCCCACAAGGGCATCACCAACCTGCACGTGCCGTCTGATGTCATCGTGGACGCTTCCATGCCGGCCATGATCCGCAACTCCGGCCAGATGTGGAACGCGGACGACAAGCCACAGGACACCCTGGCCGTCATCCCGGACTCCTCCTACGCCGGCGTGTACCAGGTGGTCATCGACGACTGCCGCGAGAACGGCGCCTACGACCCCGCCACCATGGGCACCTCCCCCAACGTTGGCCTCATGGCCCGCAAGGCTGAAGAGTACGGCTCCCACAACAAGACCTTCAAGATGCCTTTCGCAGGCACCATGCAAGTCATCTCCTCCACCGGCGACGTCCTACTGTCCCACGAGGTTGAAGCTGGTGACATCTGGCGTTCCTGCCTCACCCGCGGTGACGCTATCGAGGACTGGGTCAAGCTCGCTGTTGACCGTGCGCACAAGTCCGGCATGAAGGCTGTGTTCTGGCTCGACCCAGCACGTGGGCACGATGCCAACATTCAGAAGCTAGCCGAAGCACAGCTAGCCAACCTGGATACCACTGGCACCGACATCTCCTTCGCGTCGCCGGAGGAGGCCACCAAGATCACCGTTGACCGCATCCGCCGTGGCGAGGACACCATCTCCGTCACTGGTAACGTGCTGCGTGACTACAACACTGACCTGTTCCCCATCCTTGAGCTGGGCACCTCCGCCAAGATGTTGTCCGTCGTCCCGCTCATGGCCGGTGGTGGCCTGTTTGAGACGGGTGCTGGTGGTTCCGCACCGAAGCACGTCCAGCAGGTACAGGAAGAAAACCACCTGCGCTGGGACTCCTTGGGTGAGTACCTCGCGCTGACTGAATCCTTCTTCCACGAGGAAGACAAGCACGGCAATGCCCGCGCTGGCATCCTCGGCCGCACCCTGGATCGCGCCATCGAACGCTACCTGGATGAGGGTCGCTCCCCATCCCGTAAGGCCGGCGAGATCGATGACCGTGGCTCCCACTACTACATCGCCGCCTACTGGGCCGACGAACTGGCCAAGCAGGACGAGGATGCAGAGCTCGCCGCAGGCTTCACCGCGATTGCCAAGGACCTCGCCGACAACGAAGCCCAGATCAACGAGGAACTCCTCGCCGTTCAGGGGTCCCCTGCCGATCTCGGTGGCTACTACTGGCCGGACGATGAGAAGACCACCAAGGTCATGCGTCCGTCGGAGACCTTCAACCGGATCATCGACCGGACTGAGGACAACTAGCTCCGTTTACGTGAGTTAAGCGATTAGGGTGTGCCCGCTCGGCAGTTTGGCCGGGCGGGCTCACCCTTTGCTACTTAGCCCCGCTACTTACCGCCGGACTACTTGAAATAACCTTTCATGTACTCCTGCGATCCGATACCCACCGAATCAAAGAACTCAGCCATGTCGACCTCTTCCTTGAGGTACTCAAGCTCGTCCTCATCCCCAGTCGCCTCCGCTGCCCTCATGTCGCGCATTGCATCCTGAAAGGCATACGGTTGCCACACGGTGAGACCTAACTTCTCAAAGACATAGCTCGACGGAGCCTCCTCTTCATTGATCCTGGCACCATCGTTGGATGCCATGAGCACCTCCGCGCATTCGATAGCGTTCATACGCGACAGGGTATGCCCTTCCCACTCAACGTCAACGCCGTCCTTCTTCGGGTTGGTGGCAAATTCCATGAACTCCACCCCGCCCCGGCCAAGGTGCACCTGAATGCACGCGGCGTTGAAGTAAAGCGTGGTGTCAGTCGAACCGCCCTCAGGCTGCCCGAGTACCGCACGCACCTGCTCGACAGTATCGCCAAAACGCACAGTGCCATCGCCGAAAGGTGCTTGGAAGTGGGTCCCTTCGTGTGAGATCAAACGAATCGGGGTGGACATCGGTTCTCCTTCGTGGTGGACGCGTTTTCTCTCCGAAAGTACCACCCACCATGAGTGCCCTTCTTGGGCACTGGGAACGCTTCCACTTATCTATACTCCCTATCTGAGAATCAGGTAAGTTGACACGCATGACCGCATCAGCAGATTCAACATGGATTGAAGCACCCAACGGATACGCCCTGACCATTACAGACAATAAAATCCAAGCCAGAAACGCCAAAGGAAAGATTTTGAAGTCTGTACCGGCAGCAGTGAAGAAAACTGATACCTTTCTTAATCTTGACAATCTGCTGACCTGGCTGCAGGCCCACGATGCGGAGTGCGGTGCAACAGTGGAAAAGTGGCTGCTGCGCTCGCTGCCCGTTCCCGCTACTGTCATTGCGGCAGTGTGGCCAGATGAAACTTGGCAATCCTGGCTGCGGGATCTGATCATCCAGCCCGTTGATAAAAGCGGAACCAGTGATGCGGGGGCAGCGGGCTTCTTGCGTGACGTGAACACCACTGATGGCCAGATCAGCTTCGGTGTCGTCGACCTAGACGGGGAAACGCAAACGATCGTGTCCGATGAGATCCTCATCCCTCACCCCGCGTTGATTGAGGATCTGGAGGATCTTCGGGAGTTCGCCGCGGATTTGGGTATCCAACAGCGTTTTGATCAGCTACAGCGCGCCGTGTATGGACTGCCCGTTCCGCTTCCGGATGAGTCTGTAACTGTATTGGACACATGGGCAGGTGCACGGTTCGAGCAGGGTCGCTTTGCCGTCGGTAGGGCCCAATCAGCTGGCTACAACATTCAAGGTGGCTACGCGGTGACCTACATCTATGAGGACGGGCATCTGGTGGAGGCCCAGTATTGGATTGGGGCCGGAGACAACCCCGAAATCGACATCTGGACGGGTGGACTGTCATGGCGCGTTGACGGTGAGACCGCTCCGGTGCGGGAAGTTGGGCCCGTGGCATATAGCGAAGGAGTGCGCATGGCCACTCACATTCATGCTGGTAGAACGGTGGAAGAAAATGAGTAATAACCGCATTCGTACTGAACATGGTGGCATCACGCTGGAAGCAAATGATGCGACGTTCCCGCTCTCTGCGGCAACGTTCACGCATGCTGCGTTGCCTGGTCGCACCATTGTCAGACTGATTCCAGAACAGCTCCTTGAGGCAGAGCGCCTTGCTCTTGCAGTATCCGAAATTGAATTCGAGGGCAGCACTCCCGTCGGCCACGTTCAGCGCCGTGGAACCGGGTTCCCAGCATGGCCGATCCTCACTGACCCGAAGAATGCCCAGCATGCGCTGAACCTTGTTGCGGATCTGGAGCGCGCAACCCGCCGCGCCAAGTCAAAACCAGGGGCGGCCAAAACAGAAATTCTCGCGCTCGCAGACAAGCTGGAAGACAGCGCTCCACACTTTTTACCTACTTTCCTGGAAGAGGCCGCACGCGCCTACATTAAAGGAGGCAATGACGCCTACGCCGCGCAAATGTTCACACGTGCGCGCGAGATTGAGCGCCGTTACACAGTGCCTATCGACGAAACACGGCACCGCGACGTCTTCTTAGAATTTGCCTACGCTGGGGCAATCAGCGGTAAGGAGCTCGCCGCTGAGGCGAACAGTTTGTCCGAACGGCTTGAACCACCCGAAGCCTTTGAGACATTCCGCAACCTGTGCATCGAATGCGTCCGTGGCGGATTGCCTCCCTATTCCGGCATGAAGAAAGACCTGGCAAAGCTGGCAAAGGCTGCCGGGCTGAAGCCTGCGGAGGAAGAAGCCCGCTTCATCCCCGAGCTGTTGCGTATCAGTTCGATCGAGGGCGCAGGCGCCCGTTTTTGGAAGAACTACTACCCCGCTATCCGTAAGGCCGCAACAGAGTCTGCGGACGTGCGTGATCTTCTGTTGACACTGACACCGAGCAACGCGGATCCTGATGAGTGGATTGATCTGCTTCAGAAAACTGGTGCCCTCGAATCAGTCAAGCAGGGCGCCTGCCCCGAGTTTGTTCCCCACATCTTGAACCTCGCTGTACAGTGCGATTCGGGCACCTCGAAGCCGAGCACGAAACTGGCACCATTGTTCGCGGAGATTCTTCCGCATGCGGGCTGCACATCGATGGAATTGCCATGGAAACCGCTCACGGACATGCCACCTGAAGCATTTGAACAGCTTGCGGCCCACGGTGTGAGGGTGGACCCGGACAGAGGGAATTACAAACCATCTATCAATGTGCTGTATTGGGCAAGAAGTGAAAACCGAGCTCCGCTGCCACACCTCGTGGCTGATGAACAGTACCGGCAGTATCTCATCAACGGCATTGAGAAGGAACTGGAAATCCCGGAAGTTCTGTCGGCTGTGGCGACGGACCCGTATCTTCAGCCTTTGGTGATTGAGCTTCTCACTGAAAAGGTCGAGCTCCTTGAATCCGCCGCACCAACGGTGGACCGGTTGATTGCTGTGACCAACTATGTCCGCGGGTTCGAAGAAGCCGACGATGAAGAAGTTCAAGCCTTATTGGACCGTGTGCGGGCCTATCACAAGAATCCCGCTGAAGTTCTGGCGGAAACTCTGCGCCGGGGCTTACTCGAAGAGTTGTGGTGGCCTGAATTTGAGGAGGCTCACGCAAGCAAGGAACAACCCGGTTCATACGAGCGTGTCTACTCTCAAGACTGCTGGCCAGGAGTGGTGGTCTACAACAAGCAAGAAGCGACATACCTGTATGGCCACACCAATCAGGACATTTCTAACTGGACTGGTAACCCCATCAACGGAATCACCGAGGTTGACGGCCAGTTTGCAATCCTGAACTGGGATCCCTACGCCGGCGAGGAGTGGATTAACTGGTCTGCTTCGGGCACGCGGATCCTGACTAAAATAGCTGCCCTGTCGGGAGGTCTCCCAGGTGGCTCTGTTCCTGTCCCAGGTGGTCGTCTTGTTGGCGTGAACACGGTTCTTCGTCCTGACCAACCCACCTGGACCCGCTGGAACAACCAGTTCTTCGTGGAAGAAGACCGCATCTGGATGGTGCAGAGCGACAAGACAACCGTTGAAATCGATCCGGAAACCGGTGCCAGAGGCCGTCAATCCATGCCGGATTGGTTTGACGAGCAGTCCCGCCGCCACCCCGATCTCGTCTTTGAACCAACTCGTTCACAGCTACGCCCTGTCACCGATGTGACCGCTGATTCGCCTTTCTCCACGGCGGACGGATACCACAGACATGCAGTGTTCTCCCGTCCCGATGACCCCGATTTTGTGCTCATCGTTGATGCAGATGGCACTGAATTTTCCATCACAAGCGAATACGCGTGGTTAGCATCCGGTGTCATCCGTTTACCTGATGGACAGCCACGAATTCTCCTTCGCACGCATTGGGGTAACGCCATCCTCCACCCGGAGGACGGGGTGGCAACGGATTTTCATGGAACGTTTTTCGACACGGACCTGTGGTGGCACCATACGCATCCCCGCGACCCTGAGCTCAGCGCGCGGATGCGCACGATCACAGCGGATGACGTGCGCCCAACACTTGAGTACGTCGCCGATAACGCGGATGTGGCTGGGGACGACAAGCGGCGAGGTGAACTATATGAAAAGATCTCCAAACAGCTTGGCTTCAATGCCCTAGCGTTGTGCTCAGCCGTTGTACGACATGCTCACAACCTGCTGGAATCATGGCCGCAACCCGATGCTGGGGGTTCGTCTGGCACCTTGCTAGACGCTCCAACGTTTGAGCGGCACCACCAACCCCTTTCCTCGCTCCTGCGCAGTTTTTGGTATCAGGTCGAGGTTGAGGCAATTTGGTGCGATGCAGCGAAACTGGGCCTCCACGAACACTCTCTGCCTAAGGCGGGTTCTAGTTCGAGCCGCAGGCACACCTGGTCTGAACTGCTCGGCGCTACAGACGGGCTCCTTGCTCTCGCAGCTATTCCAGGCCGCACGGCCGAGGAAATCCAAGGATTGAAAGAGCTGTGGCTCGTCCTGCGTGAAGCTGGTGTAGTGAGTGCTGCTGATCTTGTTGTGGATACGATTCAACCGCCTGAAGGTTTCATGGTGGACTACCAATTCAGCTACCCTTCATCCCTGCTCATCAGCGACTATTACAGTAAGCCCTTGTCGCTTCTGCGCAGAGCCACCGACGAGCCTGTTGTCCTGGATGGGAAGAAATGCACTCTGCTGAACCGGCATGAGTTTTCCCCTGGTCGCACGGATCTGGAACCGTTTTTTGATGCTTTGCTCGAGCGTGTGAAAGACAACGGGCCGGCACCATGGTCGCCTGAGCCGGGAGTCGCGTTCGCCGAAGCTGCTGGAATGCCCGTGACGGATGCGCACCTGGTCATGGCCGGATTCCCCAATTTCAACGCGGACATTGTCAACTTCATGCCCAAGGAGCTGCGTACAACGATGGGCCTCAAGGTGAAGGAGGCTGCGGAAGCTCGGGAGAGGCTCAACACATTCCAGGAGGACTTCCTGGGTGTGCTTGCCGCCGGTGTCCCCGAGGACCCCGCGGCGCTGGTGGAACATGGTCTTGATATTCACGCCATGGCTGCTCGTTGGCCAGGTAAGAAATCTGCTCTGGGTGCGGACCGCCCAGAGTGCTTTGATCGTTTGCCGAAGCATCTCTCGAGCGCGACAGTGGAGTCTGTTCTGGCGGGCACACGCGATGAGGAAGACGTGGTAGACGTAGTCACAGCAATCCTCTGGCTAGCCCACGAGCTGGACTTGTCCGACGAGTTACGTACCGGCCTAGCGGATTATGCCGATGAATTGGTCCGATCCCCTGGCGGCCTGGATGATGTTTATCTTGGCACTATCCCGGACATCACCGTATTGCGGCACAGCCTGGGCTTCCCCAGCGATAAAGATCTCCGGCATGGGCGGTTCCGTATCAAGGAGAGCACTTGGATCTTCCCCAATTCTTTATACGTGGATCTGACGGGCATCACTGATCCGGAAGATCCAGACCGTCAGTTTGCACACCGTTGGAGTGATGAACACGGTGGCGATGAAGCGACGCTGACAGCTGAAGACGTGGTGCTATCCGGGAAGCTTTCTTCGTATGCGCAGTGGCTGCGTGAAAAATACGATGGAGGCGATCCGCATGATCCGCTCGCTGTGGTGCCACAGCTCGTGGCTAAGGTCAGCTCGACGCTGGGTGTGAGCGAGAATGCGGCACGGTACTACCTGCAATTGTTGGCGTGGCCCGATCCCACCGATGCGCATGTGCGCCGGTGGAATAGCTGGCAGAAGGCAGATATTGTCGCGGCTGCCCAGGAACTCGTTGCACTGAACTTCGTTGTTGAAGCGAAACGACCACGCTCCAGGCGCAGTTTCTTCCTCCAGGGTGGTTGGGCTGAAGCCGTTCCACCACATCTGCCGTTGGAGAGCTGGAAGGTGGAATCTTTGGCCTTCCATCCGAATGCTAGTGGCAGCAAGTACGAACCAGCGCTGAGAGTTGCCGTGGCACCGCTGCCAGCACCGGAGTGGTTCGCTGAGTGTTGGGAACGCTCACAAGGGGAGGATGCTCCGCAGTTTTCGGAACTGGAAACCACACGGAGGAAACGCCGATGACCATAGCGAATGCAACCAGACTCGAACACGGCGGGGTCACACGGGAGCCAACTGAAAATTCCGTTCCCCTTATCGCGGCGAGCTATACCCACCCGGTTTTGACAAACCACAGCATCGTTCGCCTCATCCCGGAAGCGTTGGTGGACGCTGAGGATATCGCCCTCGGTGTCACCGGGCTCATTCCCCAGGGCCGAGTGAATGTCGGCCATACCCGCCGCCGGGCGATTGGGTTTCCGGCCTGGCCGATCCTCACCGATCCGGATAATGCGCAGCACGCACTCAACCTCATCGCTGACTTGGAGCGCGCTGGGCGGCTGGCTAGAACGAAGCCGAGGCGTTTTAAGGAGAGCGTCGATAAGCTTGCAACGAAGCTCGACAACAGCGCACCGCACTTCCTTCCCACATTCCTGGAAGAGGCTGGCCGCATGCTCATCGCCGCCGATAATGCGCGGCTAGCTGCGCAAATGTTCACGGCTGCACGCGAGGCTGAGCAGCGTCACCGCTTGCTTATCGACGAAGACCGGCACCTCGCCGCCGTCCAAGAATTCGCCTACGCGGGGGCGCTGAGCACCAAGGAACTGAGCAACGAGGCGAAACGTCTCGCTGAGAGCATGGCACCTGCGGAGGCGTACCAGACCTACCGCACCTTGTGTGTGGAACGGATACGTGCTGGTCTTGCGCCACATGCCGGCATGAAAAAGGAGCTGGCTGGGCTTGCTACTGTCGCGGGTCTGAATGTCGCGGATGAGGAAGCCCGCCTTGCACAAGAACTTCTTGTCGCCCCCTCGATCGAGCACGCCGGCGCGCATTTCTGGAGAAACTACGGCAAAGCAATCTCCCGGATTGTCGCAGAAGATACCGCACTCATGGACCGTCTTCTCGCGTTCAGTCCACGCGGTATGGACACTGATCCATGGCTGGATGTGCTAGAAAAAACCGGTGCTCTCGACGTGGTGAAGCAGGGCAACCACCCTGATTTCATCCCGCGCATTTTGTTGTTCGAAACCAGGTGGAAAGGGTGGTCCAAAGAAGGATCAAAGAAGCTGGCCTCAGTGCTTACTCAGATCCTCCCCCACGCTGGCCTCACACAGGTGCCTTTCCCCCACGGTGCTCTTCGTTTTCTGCCTGCTGGGGTTGTTGAAAGCGTTGTGGCCTCCGGGGTTTCATTCGAGTTTTCTCATCCAAGTTCTTTTGCACGGATCGATCTTGAAAAATGGGCCCGTCTTCCATCGCGTGATCCTCTCCCCCATCTTGCCGCAGACACATCCCTGCGGGTTGAGCTGGCCACAGGCGTCTGGAATGTGCTCGAATATCCGGAGGTGATGGATGTCCTCGCCGCGGACCCACACCTGAGGCCGGTACTCTTAGAGCTGATTGCTGAACGTGTGGAGGAGCTCGAAGCCGGAATTCCGCCGCTTGATCTTCTTTCACGCAACACCAGATTCCTTCGCGGATTCGAACACGTCAGGGATGCTGATTTCCAAACGCTCCTCGACCGTGCCCGAGCGATTCACCGTGACCTCGCGGCCCCAGTCGCCGAATCGCTACGGCAAGGTTTGCCCGATGAACTGGGATGGCCTGAGCTAGAGCAAACCTTGAAAGATTACGGGGAACCCCAGAAACTCCAAACCTGGATGGATTGCACTGATAGTTGGCCGGGTGTCTTTGTAAAACAGAACTCCGGTATCACCTATCTCCGCGGACGTACTGCTACCCCTATTGCTAACTGGACGGGTGAATCAGTGTTCGGCGTGGAAGAAGTTGACGGCCAGTTTGGGTTATCCACCTACCACACGAATAACCCGCGAGTGTGGTGGCCGCAATCCCCTCAAGCCAAGGTGTCTACCCTTCACGAATTTGGCAATTTCGAATTACACGCATCCGTTCCGGTTCCTGGTGGGCGACTTTTCGGTGCCGGTGTGATCATGCGCCCCGGCCACTCAACGTGGGCGAGCGGGAGTGAGCATTTCTTTGTGGACGGCGAACGCATCTGGCTTGTCGACGGCACAACGGTAGTGGAGATCGACCCAGCCACCGGCAAGAAGGGTCGTGCTTCACTGCCGGACTGGTTAGAAGAGCAATGCCGCCGGCATCCGGACCTTGTGCTTAATCCGCGGCGTTCACAACATCGACCGGTCACAGATGTCACCGCTGGCTCCCCCTTCTCCACCGCGGATGGGTACCACCGGCATGCAGTATTCACCCGTCCGGACGACCCAGATTTCTGCCTACTTGTAGATGCGGATGGCACCGAATACACCATCACGGGTAGCGATGCCGCATCTGTCCGGGGCGCGCTGCGTCGCCCAGACGGTGGTACGTGGATCTTTGCTGGTTCGACGGTTCTCGATCCGCAAAACCTTCGCCCAATTCCAGTGCGCGGTATCAGTTTCAAACGCGACATGTGGTGGCACCACACCCGTATCCGCGATGCCGCAGTGAGTCGTCGTTTGCGGTCTCTCACCGCCGATGACGTGCGCCCACTGGTGGACTACGCACGCAGTGAGAACACCAAGAACGTCAGCAAGGGTCTCTGCGGCGCCGTGGGTGACCTTTTTGATCTGACAGATCCAGTTTTGCGCTACTCCATTGCACGCCTCGTGCATGATGCCGCGCGCTCCTGGCCACAGCCGGAAGAAGCAGCAGACGCTTCGGGTGAACAGCTCACCCCGGCCCCAACCTTTGCGCGGCAGCGGCATCTTCTCAAATTCGGCAAACAATTCCGCCTGGAAAAATTCGACATCATGGACATTTGGAGGGACACAAGAAAGCTCGGGTTACACGAACTCTACGTACCCCCACTTAGGGATCAGTCACGTATGCGTTTGATCACCTACGACTGGATGTACCTTCTTGGCCACGGTGATGCTCTTCTTGCTCTAGCGGCGGTCCCTGGCCGCACCGCAGAGGAAGTCCAAGCATTGAAGGAACTCTGGACGGTACTGCGCGATGCAGGTGCATTGTCAGCGACAAACCTGGTGTTAGAGTCCTATGATTTTCCCTTGCTTTCCACCATGGGTGGCATCAAACTGCCTCCCCAGGCTCTCGAACGCGGATACCGGTCGCTCGAAGATACCTATAACATTGTGCGCGCCGACAGTACTGAACCCGTCACCAAAGATGGGAAAGCTGTTCAACCAGTCCACCGCGAGGAAATTCCCCCCTCGCGCACCGACCTAGAGCCGGTGTTTGATGCTCTGATCGACCAGATTAATGCCGAAGGTCGGCGGCCATGGTCACCGGAGGCAGGCGAAGCGTTCGCCGCTGCAACTGGAGCGCCACTAGCGGATGCGCACTTGCTCATGGCGGGCTTCCCCAACTTCAGCGCATATGAGGTGAACTTCCTGCCCAAAGAACTGCGCACCGCCATGGGATTGAAGGTGGCAGAAGCAAAGGCCGCACGCCAACATTTGGAGTTCTACACAGAACATTTCCTCGGTGTGTTGGCAGAAGGTGTCCCCGAAGATGCCAGTACCCTGCTTACCTGCGGATTAGATGTTACGTCCATGACGCAATATTGGTCCGAACACGGTCCCACATATCTTCCGGAACTCCCTGCTCACATTGCTGAACGAATACCAAAGACATTTCCTGAAAGCGCCGTGCAGCTCGTCGCTGCCGGCGAGCACGACGAGGATGATTCCCCTCAGAAGTCAACCTGGGCTTTGGAAGTGCCATCGCTGCTTTGGCTAGCCGCCGAGTTAGATCTTGCGGATCCCTTGCGTGCTTCCTTGGCGGATTACGCCGAGGAGCTGCACACAACTCCGCGGGGTATCAGCAAAATTTGTATCGCCTCCGAGCCGCCAAGCGAGTCAAATCCGACCCTTCGTCCCCTCGTCGGCGTGCCGGAACGCACACCTGGTGATGAGAGTGAGCAAATATTCCAGTCCGGGAGGTTGACCCTTGAGCAGCTCCCCAGTCTGGATAAGGTCTACGTCGACCTGAGTGATGTCTCCGACCCGGACGACCCCATCTTCGCGTTAGCGCTGGAACGGACGAAAGAAACGTTTTACGAACGAATGGTGGTCTCCGCAGCTATGTACCGCGCACGCGGGACTCTGACCGCCTACGCCGCGTGGCTCAGACAATCCGGGGAAGGCGAACCGCGCGATCCGCTCGTTTCTGTGCCCGACCTGGTGTCCACAGTCGCCGACACATACAACGTCAGCGAGGATGCTGCACGCTACTACCTGCAACTACTGGCGTGGTCTGATCCCACGGATGTAAACGTGCGCCGCTGGAATAGTTGGAAGAAAGCCGACATCACTCGCGCTGGTAAAGAGCTTGTTGCCGCTGATCTGGTTGCCACGGGCAAGCGGCCCCGCTCCGGGCGTGAATTCTTCCTCAAAGGCGGCTGGATCGACAACACTGCACCAGAACCACCCATTGAGCTGTGGAAGGCAAGCGCGTTTAAGGTGGAAACCACGGATGATAGTGGCCACTACTCAACCCCGTTCAAGATACCGGTTTCACCGCTACCACCACCGGAGTGGTTCGCTGCATGTTGGGAACGCTCCCAAGGCGACGATGCGCCTGAATTCGCTGAATTGAAAACCACCCGAAGGAGACGCCGATGACACAGCAGGTCGTGCTGGCGGAGGAACGCTACGCCGATGAGCTCGAGTTTTTGGAGCGTTGGGATACCGGTGCCCGCCCACCGGGCTGGCGGCTAACCCCGCGTGCGGTGGTGACCTTCATTATGGGTGGCGCTGACCTGAAAGCGGGGCGTTCCAAGCTCACCATTGCGCCGAAGTACGTGGGTGATCCCGCGCTGGTGGAACGTTGCGTGATCACGCTGGCTGGTTCGCGCGGGCTCATGCTCGTGGGTGAACCGGGTACAGCGAAGTCGATGCTCTCGGAGCTCCTGTCGGCAGCGATCTGTGGCACGTCTGCGCTGGTGGTGCAGGGCACCGCCGGCACCACGGAGGACCATCTGCGGTACGGCTGGAACTACGCCTTGCTTTTGGGCCAGGGGCCGACCCCAGAGGCGCTCGTGCCCAGCCCGGTGATGCGCGCGATGGAGTACGGCAAGATTGCCCGGATTGAAGAGATCACCCGCTGCCTGCCGGAAGTGCAGGACTCGTTGGTGTCACTATTGTCTGAACGCCGTATTGCTGTGCCTGAACTCGGTGACATGTCCGTAGCCGCCACCGAAGGTTTCGGCTTGATCGGCACAGCGAACCTGCGTGACCGGGGTGTTTCTGAAATGAGTGCTGCGCTCAAGCGCCGCTTCAGTTTTGAAACGGTCCACCCCATCGCGGACTTGGACGCGGAAGTCGCTCTGGTCACCGCCCAAACCAAGCGTGCGCTGGAAGCAGCCCAGGTGGATACGCCTGTCGACGATGTCGTGGTTGAAGTCCTCGTCACCGCCTTCCGGGACCTGCGCGCCGGTGTGAGCCGGGAAGGCTGGCCGGTGGAGAAACCCACGACGGTGCTCTCCACCGCCGAAGCCGTCTCCGTGAGCACCTCGATTGCCCTGGCGTCTGCCTATTTCCCCGCACGCTCGGATGGGCTGCGTGACCTTGCTGGGCACCTGCTCGGCGTTGTCCGTAAGGATGATCCGGCTGATGCGGACCGCCTGCGTGGCTACTGGGATGCCGTTGTTCACCGTCGCGCCAACGAGGGCGCTTCCCCGTGGCGTACCTTGTGGGGACAGCGCGACGAACTCGCATGAGGAAGGATGATGTGGGGCTGGCGGGGGACGTCGACAAGCTGGCCAGCGACCCGGTATTTCTCATTGGGGTGCGCCACCATTCGCCGTCCCTGGCGCGCGTGCTCCCAGAGCTTCTGACGCACGCGCAGCCCGATGCGCTAGTGCTGGAAATGCCCGCGGAGGCCACGCCGTGGTGCGAGTGTATCGCCCACCCCAAGGCGGTGGCACCGCTGGCTTTTGCCCTCGCCGATGAGGACAAAGGGATCAGTTTCTGGCCGCTGGCGGACTTCAGCCCGGAGCTGGTCGCGCTGCGTTGGGCGCACGCGCATGATGTGCCGGTGGTGTGCGCGGATGCGTCCCCGGGGGTGGCGCCGGAAACGTCGACAAGCGAGGTAGCCCCAGGTGTGGGCGAGTTTCTGGACACCTACGTGCGTGCCGAACACCACGATGATGTCTGGGACCGCCTCGTCGAGGTGCACTCCATTGAAGCGAGGGCGCATGCAGTACGTCGCAGCGCACTCGCTTTCGGCTTGGCCTACCGGCGCGACCAACATGTTGACGCGCGCACGGCAGCCCGAGAAGCATCGATGCGTGAAGGCATCCGTCGCGCCCGCGCCACGCACGGACCGCGCATCGTGGCGGTGACGGGTGCGTGGCACAGCCCCGCGCTCACCGAGGAGCAGATCAGAGACAACGAGAAGGCCGATGCGACGCTGCTCAGCCAGCACGAACGCGGCGAGACCACAGCGAGCTTGGTCCCCTACTCCCATGCCCTGCTCGATTCCCGCTCCGGCTACCCGGCAGGCATCCGCGATCCCCTCTGGCAGCAGGCGATGCTCAAGCATGGGGACGATCGAGCCGCCTTTGAACAAGCGGTAGCCACATTTCTCACCCGCATCGCTTCCGGGCTGCGCGATACAGGTCATCCCGCCGGTCCAGGCGAGATCCGCGAGGCCCACCGCATGGCCCTCGACCTCGCCGCCCTGCGTGGCCTGCCAGCACCCGGCCGCCGCGAATTACTGGAGGCATGCACATCCGTCTACGCCCAAGGCGATGTGCTCGGACGCGGCCGCGCTGTTGCCCGCGTTGCCCAAGATGTGCTCGTGGGCACGCATCAAGGCAAGCTCGCGCCGGGCACACCGGAATCCGGGCTGGCACCGGACTTCCGCACTCACGTTGAGGAGCTGCGGCTACCCGGCGCAGGTGAGGAATCAAAGACGATGACGTTGGAGCCGCTGCGCAGACAAGCATCTACGCCTCAGATAAGTCTGGATACCCGCCGCGAGATCTTTTTGCAGCGCTGCAGGACCGCAGGGATTGTGTACGCCGTGCCGGACCACGTCGTGGGCGTTGGCGGCGCCCAAGCGGTAAGCACGCGCTGGGACGTGCTGCACAATGTGGCCACCGACGCCAGCATTGCCCGCGCCGCCATCTACGGTGTCACGGTGGAACAGGCCGCGGAGGGGAGGCTGCGCGCACGCCGCTCGTCCGCCACAGATGACCCTGATGCGCTCATCGCGGGTTTGAAGGACGCCGCAGCCGCTGGCCTCCTCGAGGAATTCGACTGGTGGCTCCACACCGCCTCCACCACTCTGCCGGCTCGCGCCGGGGTGGACACCGTGGCGGAAGCACTCACCGCGCTGGTGGCCATGAGTGAAGGAACCGTGGCGGGGATGCTGGATTCGGGGCGTGGTGGCGCGATCGCTGAAGTCGTTGACATTCTCGTTCGCGCCGCCGTCGCCCAAGTCCGCGGGCTTGCCGGCAGTGATGATCCGCGCGATGCCACCGCGTTGGGCCAGCTTGTGGCACTGCGCCACGCCGATCTTGGGCTGCGGCTTATGCACACGCTGAGCGAGCTTGCCACAGACGCGTCCCCGCTCATGCAAGGCGCCGCCACCGCATTGTTGTACCGCCTTGACGCGCAACCAGAAGGTCTGCCCACCCTTGCCGCGCGCATCCGCGCCGCCGCAGGCCCCACCGCACGCAGAGAACTGTCCCGCTGGTTGACAGGTTTTGTCAGTTCCAGCCCTGAATTGCTTATCGACGTCTCCTCCCTCCTCACCGACCTCCGCCACGGCACCGAAGACCTCGAAGAAGCCCTATTCATCGCGCGTTTACCCGCACTGCGTGCCGGCTTTGATCCGTTGTCTGCTGCGGAGCGGGAACGTTTGTTGGTAGCCGTGGGCGCTGACCGGGTGCTGCCCACTGACGTACCGGTTGAGGAACTTGGCCGGTGGGCGGAAGAAGACCGCTCCGCATGGGAGCGCCTCCAGCGGCTAGGACTCACCTCGATGGCACTGAGCCCGACACAACGGTGGGCCTTGGTGCTCGGCCGGCGCCGCCACGAGCTCACCGAACCCACGCAGCGCCGCCTGGCACGCAGCCTCGACCAGCTCTACGGCAGCGGCGAAGGGGAAGGCTCCACAGCCACCAGCCTGGGTGGCCGTGGCGGGTTGGAGCCGCCCTACCCCACCGCACGTGAATGGGCTGAGGAGCTGGATGCACTCTTTGGCGACGAGGTCCGCGAAGACATCGCCGCGACCGCAGTGCGTCGCCGCAACCCACTCGCCATCGACCTACTCACGGGCACGCAACCGCGCGCTTCGGTGGAATTGCTCAATGACATGCTCACCCTTGCCGGCGGTCTACCCGAATCCACCCTGGTTCGACTCCGCCCGATTTTGCACCGCATGGTTGCAGAGCTCTCCCAGGTGTTGGCCAACCAACTCCGTCCAGCCTTGCGGGGGTTGCAGGGGTGGCGGCCGAGCACGCGGACCTCGTCACGCTTAGATCCGGTGAGCACCATCCGCCGTAACCTGCGGCACACGGTGCCCCGCGCGGACGGTACGCCCCAGCTCGTGCTGGCCACGCCGATCTTCCGGCAGCCAATTGCCCGGCGGTCGGAGTGGCATGTGATCGTGCTGGTGGATGTGTCGGGGTCGATGGAGCCGTCAACAGTTTTTTCCGCGCTGACATCCTCCATCCTGGCTGGTGTGGACGCGTTATCGGTGACATTCCTCGCTTTCTCCACCCAGGTCATTGACTTAAGTGAGCATGTTTCAGACCCCTTATCCCTCCTGCTGGAAATCCAAGTGGGCGGTGGCACCGACATCGCCCACGCAATGGCTATTGCGCAAGAACGCGTGACCGTCCCCTCACGCACACTGCTGGTAGTGATCAGTGACTTTGAGGAAGGCGGCTCCGTTGATGAACTGCTCGCCCGCACTGAATCCCTCAACTCAGCCGGTGTGCGACTACTTGGCTGCGCTGCTCTCGACGACACCGGCCAGGCACGCTACAACGCAGCGATTACTGGGCAGCTCGTCGGCGCCGGCATGACCGTTTCCGCCGTCTCCCCAACGGCCCTGGCGCGCTGGGTAGCAGAGCAGGTGCAACAATGACCCCTACCTTGCCCGGCATGGACCCAGCCTTCGTCGCCGCCACCATCGAGACGCTGCCCGGACGCCTCCAGAAACGCCTCGGGGATGCGACGCCCGAGAGTTGGACTATCGCAGGTGCCACCATCACCGTTGGCACCGCCACCGTGACACTCACCCCGCCTGATGGTGCGGAGTGTGACTGCCTGCTCAGCCCGCGATGTCTCCACATCGCGCAGGTTCTCACCGCGTGCCCGTCGGTGGCGGTGGAACCTGTGGAATCTGCTGAGCCCGCTGAATCTGCTGAATCTACTCCAGAGCCGCTGTCCCTGACAGACGACCAACGTGTCACCGTCTCCCTTGCGCAAACATGCCTGATGGGGCTGCTAGACCGTGGCCTCGGTGGTCTCACCGCCGCTGATCGGGCTGCTGTGCTTCGGATCGTGTCCGCCGGGCGGGTACACCATCTCCCACTGTTGGCCTCGGCTTTTGCTCGACTGCACGGCGAGCTCGGCAACGCAGACGGACGCACAACCGAAGCCACTATTTCAACGCTCGTTGATGCCGCATTGACCACCCACAGGCTCCAGCATGGACATGAGACCGGAACGCTGAGCATTGAAGCCGTGGGCACCGCACGGCGCGCCTACCGTCCGGTGGGCAGCTTGCGGCTGCGCGGGTGGGCGTGCGAGCCAGTAGTGACTGCCTCCGGTTACGCCGGTGTGATCACCTACCTCATCGACGAACACGATGGTCGCGTCTGGCAGCTTTCCACCGTGACCCCCGGCGATAGTGCTTTGGTACGGCAAGCGTACTGGGGTGGCACTGAGCTAGCAGATCTTGGAATGACCCACCACGACATTGTGCGCAGCGGTGTGCTGATCAACAACGCCACCGCCTCCGCCGACGGCCGGCTGGGGCGTGGCGCTAAGATCCGTGCCAGCGCACGCACCCCGTCTGAGGCTGCTGTGCCCGCAGAAGGCTGGTGGGTCGGTGACGCTGTCATCGAAGGCTTAGAGGATGACGGCCTGCACCCCGTCATGGTGTTCCACACCGAGGACGGCCCGCTGCGTTGCCAGGTCACGCTCGCCGCGGAGCAGCTCGGCCACCTTGCCTTGAGGGTGATGGCCGGCGCGGTGGGCGTGACCGTCCACTTGCGCCTCCGCGCGCGCCGCCCAGAAGAACCTGGGCGTTCCCCGTGGATCCTCATCGGTATTGGCCATGAAGGCACCTGGGTCTTTCCGGGACTGGACGATCCGGATGTGCACTGGCTCGGCGTACCACAAGACATAGCACCCACCACAGTGTCCATGGCGCAAGTAGACCCAGCCACCGTGCTGCGTCGCTGGCGCGATGCTGTAGCCCGGCAAGGCCGCCGCGCGGTCACCGGCACCAATCGTGAGCGCCTTATGGCCGATGCCGCATGGCTTCGCACCCACGCCAGTGGCCACCGCGCAGATCTCCTGGAACAACTCGCCCGCGCGGCTGCGGTCGACCCACACGATGTACCTCGCCGCTGGTTGGCTATCGCCGCCGTGTGCTGACTGGTTTTTCACCCGCTACGCACGATTTAAATTCACCTGTTCCAAGCTGGCCCAGCACCTAAATAGACAGCTTGGTCCAATTTTTTATATTTTGCACGAACCGACCACACTACAACTGCTTGCCCGCCCCCACGGGTGACTCCTACTTTTATGGGCATGCCTCAGTACAACAACACTGCCGTTAATGATTGGTCCTTTGACACCCGCGCCATCCACGCGGGTCAGAACGTCGACTCCGATACCGGGGCCCGCAACCAGCCGATCTACATGACCACGTCCTATGTCTTCGAGGACACCCAGAACGCTCATGACCGTTTCGCCCTGACTAATCCGGGCCCGATTTACACTCGCATTACGAACCCGACGCAGGAGGCGCTGGAGAACCGTCTCGCATCCCTGGAAGGCGGTGTCGCAGCCGTCGCTTTCGCCTCGGGCATGGCGGCTGAGGTCGCGGCTATTACGAACCTGGCTAGCGCCGGCGACCACATTGTCACCTCCCCGCGCCTCTACGGCGGTACGGAGACCCTTTTTGAGGTCACGCTCCCCCGCCTAGGCATTGAAGTCAGCTTCGTGGACAACCCGGATGATCCGGAGAGCTGGCAGGCAGCCGTGAAGCCGAACACGAAGGCGTTCTACGGCGAAACCTTCGGCAACCCAATCGCGGACATCCTGGACATCCCAGCCGTCGCGGAGGTCGCGCACCGCAACCAGGTACCGCTCATCGTGGACAACACCATGGCCACCGCCGCGTTGGTCCGGCCGTTGGAGCTTGGCGCGGACATCGTCGTTGTGTCCACCACGAAGTTCTACAGCGGCAATGGCGCAGCACTCGGTGGCGCGCTTATCGACGGCGGCTCCTTCGACTGGACCGTCACCCGCGCCGGCGACCCCGTCTTCCCCTACTTTGTGAACCCGGACCCCGCCTACCACGGCCTCGTCTACGCCGACCTCGGCCCCGCAGCTTTCGCCGTGAAGGCCCGCGCCGGCATCCTGCGTGACACCGGTGCTGCGATCTCCCCGTTCAACGCGTGGGTGACGCTGCAGGGGATTGATACGTTGGGGCTGCGCGTCGAAAAGCACAATGCGAACGCGCTGAAGGTGGCCGAGTACCTGGCTGCCAAGGACGAAGTCGCACACGTCAACTTCGCGGGCCTACCGTCCTCCCCGCACTACGCCACGAAGGAAAAGCTCGGCCTGAAGTACACCGGCTCGGTCCTCTCCTTCGACCTCGCCGCCTCCGATCCCGCCACCGCACGCGAGCAAGCATGGGCGTTTATCGACGCCCTCAATCTCCACTCCAACCTCGCCAACATCGGCGACGTCCGCTCCCTCGTTGTCCACCCGGCGTCCACCACGCACTCCCAGTCGAACGAGGAAGGTCTGAAGCGCGCCGGCATCACCCAGGGCACGATCCGCCTGTCCGTCGGCATCGAGGATGTCCAAGACATCATCGCTGACCTCGAACTTGGCTTTGCTGCGCTAAACGCAGCAAAGGGATAAACGGCAAACGGATAAACGGCATGATCCCTCTCCCACCCGAAGGTGAACTAGCCACCCAACGCATCGGCGACCTGACCACGGAAGCCGGCGCGGTCATCCACGATGTGGAGATCGCGTACCAGCGTTGGGGCGAGTTCAGCGGTGACCCCCATGGCCGCAACAACCTCATCGTGGTCGAGCACGCCTTGACCGGTGATTCGAATGTGGCTGACTGGTGGGGCGATCTCATCGGGCCCGGTGCACCGCTGGACACCGACCGTTTCTGCATCCTGTGCACCAACGTCCTCGGCGGCTGCTCCGGCTCCACAGGCCCCTCGAGCGAGCACCCGGACGGCGGCGTATGGGGATCCCGCTTCCCCGCCATTTCCATCCGCGACCAGGTACGCGCCGAAGCAACGTTCCTGGAAGCACTGGGCATCAACAGCATGCACGCCATCATCGGCGGCTCCATGGGTGGTGCGCGCGCCCTGGAATGGACGCTCATGTACCCCGATTGGGCAAATTACTCCTGCGTCATCGCCGTATCCGCGCGTGCATCAGCCTGGCAGATCGGGATTCAAACCGCCCAGATTTCCGCCATCGTGCGCGACCCGGACTGGCAGGGCGGTGACTACTACGGCACCAGTTCCTCCCCTGACGCGGGCCTGGCTGCCGCGCGTCGCATCGCGCATCTGACCTACCGCGGCGAGCAGGAAATCGACGAGCGCTTCGGCACCATGGCCCAACCCGGCGAAAACCCCCTGGGTACTCACCGGGACGAACACCAGCGTTTCGCCGTGCAAAGCTACCTCGACCACCAAGGTGAACAGCTGGTCAAGCGTTTCGACGCCGGCTCATACGTCACCATCACCGAATCCCTCTCCCGCCACGACATTGGCCGCGGCCGCGGCGGACTCAACCGCGCACTGGCCCAGATCAACGTGCCCACCATGGTCGTGGGCGTGGACACGGACATCTTGTATCCGTTCCACCAGCAGGAGCACTTGTCGCGCAACATCGGCAACCTGCTGGCCATGAACAAGATCGTCTCCCCCGTCGGCCACGATGCCTTCCTTGTAGAGACCCGCCAGATGGGCCACATCCTGCGCAACTTCATCGCGCTGGCTGACCAGACCCCGTCCGCGACGGACCTAGCCAAGCAGCGCGGCAACTACGAGATCTAGCCCACCACCAGTACGAATGCGCGGGTCTAGGCGTTCGGCTCTGTCCTGTAGTCGCCGTGCAGCGGGTATTTGAACCACACTGAATCGGGGTGGTTCAACCGCACCCACATCATGTCGCGGTAGTCCAGAGATTCTTCATCGAGAATCTCCTGCCACTTCGCGCGCCCGAGTAGGTACTGGTCCACATGGTCGCGCCAACTCTCCGAATACTCCCGGGTGAGAGCAAGCGCAACAGAGGAAATGTGCAGGTACTGGTCCAGATCGATCATTCCGATGATGCACCCGATTCGGGCTACGCGGGAAGCGCGCCCAATATCCCACCCCGCAAGGGTGCTCGGAAGCTTCTGCGGGATCAGCTTCTCGTTGTGCTCCTGAGTGTAGAGGTCGAGGCAGACTTCAAGCCGCTCCCGCAAGAAGTCTTCTGGGATCTCGGTGTCCCGGAGGTCAGCCACCGCTGCCTCAATGATCTGCGGGACCGCATCGTCTCGCTGCTCGAAAGGAAGATCGGCGAGCTGCTGCATATAAGGACGTAGAACCTCATACTCCGCATCGCCTGGGTCGCCCAACAAAGATGAGACCACGTCGAGCAGGTCATCCGGGGTATTGATCCCCCACCCCTGGGCGAGAAGCATCTTGAAATGCTCGTATGCCGCCTGCTGATCGGGGCCCGCCTGCGGCGTGATCACTTGCGGAGGCGCATCCATCGGTGCCTTTTCGGACTCGCCAAACGGCATCATGAGCGAGACTGCCAGGCCACCTTCAATCGGAAGCGCCCCTGTCTCCACATGGTTGAGTTCCATTTCCCCGGGCTCAATCGCCCAGTCCATGTGCTCGTCGTAATTTTTCGACAATCCGAGCGCCATGGCTCCCCGCATGGAAAAGTGGCCCTTTTTCTTCTTTTTCTTCTTCTTATTCCAGCCGAACATGACTCGAGGCTACCGCACTGAGCAGGGGCAGCTAGCTACCCAGGGCGTCCACCGACACCGCCAGCCAGACGAGGGCGGCGCCCGTAACTCCGGTGAAGATGGCGTCGAAACGCCTGGAGCGCACCGCCAGCAAACCCATCACCTGCGAATCGCAAGTCAGGCGGCACGCGGTGAGCCACAGCATGGCCATGCCAAGGGTGAAGGTGGCACGGCGCCAGTGTTCCGTCACGGAAAACAGGGTGGCCACCACGAACCCGAGCACGAACAACGCCACCATCACCTGCTGCACACGTAGAGGCAGCTTTGATGGTGGGTTGTAGATGTCGTGCGGGTTGTCCAGGCTCGGCGGGGGCGCAGCACCCGGCCCGGACGGTTTGTTACTGTGCGTCGGCAAGGTGCTCGGCACGCTCCACGATGTTGCGCACCAGGAAGGTGCGGGTCATGGGACCAACGCCACCCGGGTTCGGGGAGACCCAACCGGCTTTCTCCCAGACGTCGGGGTGGACGTCGCCGGTGGTTTTGCCGTCGACACGCGAAACTCCGACGTCAAGCACGGCGGCGCCTTCTTTGACCATGTCGGCGGTGATCATGTGGGGCTTGCCGGCGGCCGCGATAATCACGTCCGCGCGGCGCGTCTCCGCAGCGAGATCCTTGGTGCCGGTGTGGCAGAGCACGGCGGTGGCGTTGACGTCGCGCTTGGTCAGCATGAGGCCAATCGGGCGACCCACGGTGACACCGCGACCGATGACGCACACGATCGCACCGTCCAGGTTCACGCCGAAACGCTCCAGCAGCGCCAGTGAACCATTCGGGGTGCACGGCAGCGGCGCCGGCTCATTGAGCACGAGGCGCCCCAGGTTGACCGGGTGAAGGCCGTCCGCGTCCTTGTCCGGATCAATGAGGCCCAACACGCGGTTCTCATCCAGGTGCTTCGGCAAAGGCAGCTGCACGATATAGCCAGTCACAGCCGGATCATTGTTCAGCTCCTCGATCACGGCGTCGAGCTCTTCCTGCGTGCAGTCGCCAGGAAGTTCCTTCATGATCGACGCGATGCCCAGCTGCTCACAATCCTTGTGCTTCATTCGCACGTAATTCTGACTTGCCGGGTCCTCACCCACCAGCACCGTGGCCAGACCCGGCGTGATGCCGTGTTCATCCTTCAAGCGCGTGACACGCGCTTGAAGATCCGCGAAAATCTCCTCGCGGTAGAGCTTTCCATCCAATTTGATCGCAGTCACGGCCACCATCTTAGACTTCGATGTGTGCTTCACGTGATCTTCGACAACCCCGTCATCCCACCGAACACCGGCAACGCCATCCGCATGTGCGCGGGCACAGGTGCCACCCTGCACCTCGTGCGGCCCCTCGGGTTCTTACTGGATGACAAACATTTGCGCCGGTCGGGGCTTGACTATCACGACCTCGCACACGTTGAGGTCCACGATGACATCGACAGCTGTTTTGCGCTTATGCGCGGCAACATCTATGCCTTCACCACTTCCGCTACCCACCGTTACACCGATGTGGTTTTCCAACCTGGGGATGCGCTGCTATTCGGAACCGAGCCCACTGGCCTGCCACGTTCCCACTCCCACCACGAGCGCGTGACCGACCAGCTACGGATCCCAATGCTACCGGGACGCCGATCGATGAACCTATCTAACTCCGCTGCCGTGGCTACATATGAGGCGTGGCGTCAGTTGGGTTTCCCGGGCGGGGTGTGACACTGCGCTCCGGGTGAAAGATCTGACACCTGG
>NZ_JRNG01000031.1:0-20936 GCF_000759055.1 Corynebacterium tuscaniense DNF00037
TACGGAGCGATGACGCTCCTCTACGGCAGGTAGACGGCAGATAAACCACCACCACGCACCACATGTCGAAAGCCAGCGACAGCTGGCCTTTCGCCATGCCCAAAAAAAGCTGGTTTGACGATGGCGATCGCCGCGGGGCAAAACCCCAGGACACTGTTCGCAGTTCGGGGCGATCGTCAAACCGGGTCATCCAACCCGATCATCCAACCGGAAAATCAAACCGGCCCATGGACACACAAGCCCCGGCCGCCAGAAAGGCTGACCGGGGCAAGGTCACTGCAACGCGATGACTACGGCGCGGTGACCAGGACGCGATGATGAGGCGCGGGCGGGCGGAGACTAGAGCCCTGCCACGACCTCGTCGCGGGCGGCGACCATGTTGACCAGGGACGGCTCGACCTCGGCGTAGCCGCGGGTCTTCAGTCCACAATCCGGGTTGACCCAGAGGCGGTCAGCCGGGACGTTGACCAGGGCGGCCTTGATCAGTTCGACGATTTCCTCCTTGGACGGGACGCGCGGGGAGTGGATGTCCCACACGCCGGGGCCGATTTCGGAGTGGAAGGTCTCGTCGATGTCTTCAAGCAGTTCCATCTTGGAGCGTGCGGCCTCGATGGAGGTGACGTCGGCGTCGAGCCCGGCGACGGCGTCGATGATTTGGCCGAACTCGGAGTAGCAGAGGTGGGTGTGGATCTGGGTTGAAGGCTCTGCCTGCAACGACACGAGGCGGAAGGCACGGACAGCCCAGTCGAGGTAGGACGGGCGGTCCTCGGCGCGCAACGGGAGGAGCTCGCGCAGGGCTGGCTCGTCGATCTGGATGACCTTGATGCCGGCCTTCTCCAGGTCAGCAACCTCATCAGCCAGGGCCACACCGATCTGGTCGGCGGAGACGCTAAGCGGGACGTCGTCACGCTTGAAGGACCAGGCCAGGATGGTGACGGGTCCGGTGAGCATGCCCTTGACTGGCTTGTCGGACAGGGACTGGGCGTAGGCAGACCATTCGGTGGTCATGGCCTCCGGGCGGGAGACGTCGCCAACAACGATTGGCGGACGGGTGCAGCGGGAGCCGTAGGACTGGACCCAGCCGTTTTCGGTGACAACGAAGCCGTCGAGAAGCTCGGCGAAGTACTGCACCATGTCGTTGCGCTCGGGCTCGCCGTGGACGAGGACGTCGAGGCCAAGGCGCTCCTGGAGCTCGATGACGTTCTTGACTTCCTGCTTGAGGGCCTCGTTGTATTGCTCGTCGGTGAGCTCGCCGGCGCGGTGGTCGGCGCGTGCCTTGCGGATCTCGGTGGTCTGCGGGAAGGACCCGATCGTGGTGGTGGGCAGAAGCGGCAGGCCAAGTGCCTTCTGGGCTTCCTGGCGCTGCGCGAACTCCGGCTGGCGCTGTACGGTGCCGGACGGCAGGGCCTCAACACGCTTCACGACGTCCGCGTTGTGGATCCGAGTCGACTCCGCACGGGTGCGTGCTGCGCGGTCGGATCGGCCGAAGGCTTCCGGTGCTTCGGACTCACCGGCGACGAGGGCCTTGATTTCCTCGATCTTCTCGTCGGCGAAGGAGAGCCACGGTGCGACCTCAACCGGGAGGTTCCTCTCGGCGTTGAGGGTGTGCGGCACGTGCTGGAGGGAGGTGGAGGTGGACACGGAGGTGGCGCCCAGCTTGTTCAGCACCTCGACTTTGTCGCGGAGGTTGGCGGCCCAGACGTTGCGGCCGTCGATAAGCCCGGCAACGAGGGTGGTGTTCTTGCCGGCGAAAGCTGCGGCGACGCGGGAGGGGTAGTCGGCGTCAGCGTCGAGGGTCCACGGGGACAGGTCAACGTGGACAGCGTCCGGTGCAACAGCAGCCAAGGCGTCGAGGCCCTTGCGTGCGGAGCCGTACGGGGTGGTCACGTAAACCTTCGGACGGTTCTCCGCGCCCAAAAGGCGGGACCATGCCTGCTCGGTGTACTTGGCCAGCTCTGCGTCCGGGGTGGACAGGTCGGCGACCAGTGCGGGTTCTGCAACCTGGACCCATTCGACGCCGGCTTCCTTCAGTGCAGCGAAAACGGTGGCGTAGGCATCCACCAGGGAGTCCAGCAGGGACCACTCGACAGGCTTGGACAGGGCGAGCAGGGTAACCGGGCCGACAAGTGCCGGGCGGACCTTGTGTCCGGCTTCCTGTGCCTCGGCGACAAGCCGAAGCACGCGCTCCGGCGCCGGGGTGATGGCCTGACCAGCCTCAACCTCCGGCACGAGGTAGTGGTAGTTGGTGTCAAACCACTTGGTCATTTCCAGCGGTACGCGGGTGTCGTTGCCGCGGGCGAGGGCGAATTCCTCGTCGAGGTCGGTGCCGCCGGCGATGAGGCCGACGGTCAGGCCGGTCTCGAGGACCTGGTCGTAGTAGGCCACGTCCGCGGGGATGGCGTAGTCCTCGGTCAGGCCGAGGTCGCGCAGGTGGTTGTAGGTGTCAATGCGCAGGGCGCGGGTGGTGGTGCGGAAGGTCTCCGCGTCGATACGCCCAGCCCAGTAGGACTCGAGTGCGCGCTTGAGTTCGCGGTTTTCGCCGATGCGAGGGTAGCCCTCGATGGTGGCCTTGGGGAAAGTGGTCACTTTTACTCCTTTATTCCTAGTTTTTGGGTTCTATGCCGAGCCGTGACAGTAGGTCTTGTGTCACTGCGAGGTTGTTGTGGGTGTAGATGTGGAGGCCGCCCACGCCGGCGTCGAGAAGTTTTGCGGCGAGTTCGACGGTCAGCTCCATGCCGGCCTCATATTCGTCTTCGGCATTTTGCAGCTTTTCGACGACCCTTTCCGGCACCTCAATCCCCGACAGCACGCCCATGCGCTGAGCCCTTTTCAGGCTGGTCATAGGCATGATGCCGGGGATCAGGGGGATTCTTACGCCCGCCATCCGGGATTGCCCGACAAAGCGGAGGTAGTCCTCTGCCTCGAAGAAGAGCTGGGTGATGGCAAAGTCCGCGCCGAGGCGCTGCTTGGACAGCAACACGTCCAGGTCCAGGTCCGGGGTGGCGGATTCGGCATGGCCGGAGGGGTAGCACGCCACGGAGAGAGCGAGTTTGCCGGCGGCGAGGCGGTACGCGTTTTCGTCCTCGATGTCCTGGATGAGGGTAAGAAGTTGGGTGGCGTACTGCAGGTAGCCGTCTGGGAGGCTAGTTTCGCCTTCGGGCAGGTCCCCGCGCAGGGCGAGGAAACCGCGCACGCCGGAGTGGATGAGGCGGCGGATCCAGTCCGCGAGCTCTTCCTCGGTGCCCGCGGTGCAGGCGAGGTGAGCAATGGTGCGCAGGTTGGTCTGCGCGTTGAGGCGAGCGATGAAGTCGGCGGTGCCCTCCAACCAGCCGGAGCGGTGGGAGCTGGTCACGGCGACATAGTCCGGCTCGTAGGCGTTGAGGCCGGCGATGAGGTCATTAAGTTTCGCCTCGTCTGCGTCATGCCGTGGCGGGATGAGCTCGAAGCTCAGTGCTGTGCCGGCACGGTGCGTGTGCTCGGTGGGCAACGTTTCTGCTGCTTCGTCGAGGAGGTCCAAAGGCGCGGATGCAGACAGCCTCGACGAGAAATGTCCTTCAGTCAACGAAGGAGTCCTTTCGGCTCGTCGATGAGTAATACATTCTGGCTGGGCTCAGCGCGTGAATGTTTGTGAATCTAGTGTGACGGGTGAAAGGGGCCAATCTCTTCCCCTCCCCCACGCTCTATCAGTGCAGATCATCGACGATTCTGTGATGAATATAAATTCCCGCATGGCTCTCAAAATGAACCGCTCGGTCCACTTTTTGCGGCAACTGTGGCACCGCTTAGTCCTCTGTGAGTTTTCATTAGGGTGGTAGGCACACAACCGACTGAAAGGTAGATCCCCGGCATGAATCTTCGCACTCTTGGTATGGCGTACAAGGCAGCGTCTCTCCTTTACGGCCGCTACCGCGACATGAATGATGAGCAACAGCGTGACGTCTATGAGGCGATGCGCGCCCTGGCACGTCCGGCCAGCACGAATGAGAAGGGCGAGCCTTTCGACACAGCACGCCTCCAAGCCGGTGCGCTGACCCGCGCGGCGCATGACCGTTTGGATGCTCGCCGCGCCCAGTTCCGCAAGGAACAGGAGGAGAAGGAAGCGCGGAAGGCAGCAGAGAAGCTGGCCAAGAAGCAGAAGAAGAAAGAAAAGAAGAGCAACGTTGGCCGCGCTGTCGGCGTGCTGGGTCTGCTCGCCGGTATCGCCGGTGCGGTGTGGTACTTCCTCTTCCGTGAGGACGCGTCGGCCCCCGCCAAGCCCACCGCCCCTGCGAAGCCTGCATCCCCCTCGGTGCCGGCTCCCATGACCACCCGTGATCGCCTTGCTGGTGCCGAAACCGGCACCAGCAATGCCAGCAGCGAGGCCAGAAGCCACCACGGCCCGCTCAGCGAGGAGCCAGCGGAGCGGGATGAGGAGCTGCTGGCCAGCATCGATGAGCAGCTGTCCAGCCTGGATGCTCTGGCGGATGATCAGCGTGAGGGAACTGAGCCGCGCAACAACATGTAGCTAGCCAACATGTAGCTCGTCCGCATTCCGCCATGCGGTGAGCAAACGACCCACCAGCCGGTTTTGGACGTCGGGGTGGTGTTCCCCGAGCTTGCCGCCGAGTGGGCGGGTGACCACGAAGACTTCCTCGGCGAATTCCTGTGGAGTCAGGTCGCGCGGAACCAGGCCGGCGGGAACGGCGAGGTCAAGGGCGGTTTGGAAGGCCGCGATGGTTTCATCTCGTTTGGCTGCTAGCTCGGGATTTTTAGCCAGGTCTTCCGCCGCGATGGCCGCCACGAGTGGCCATGCACCTAAATCAAGGAGCCTCCATACAAACCTGTCCCACTGGGCGCGGGGGTCAGTGTGGAAGTTTTCTTTGAGTTCCTCGATGAGCAACCCAATGTCCGTGAGCATCTGAATACCGCAGGCAACGTCGAGGTCACCACGGGTAGGAAAGTTGCGGTATAGGGTAGCAATACCGACCCCGGCGCGGGATGCGATGGCTTCGAGGGTGACCGTGGTGGAGGGTTGGGAGCGGAAGAGGGTACAGGCGGCGTCGATAAGCTTTTTGCGCCTTAACACTGCATCCGATCGCATGATATCCGCCTTGACTTAGATAAACTCGTGGTGAATGATACCCGGAGGAGAACTGATAGTCTATCCTCCGCTTAGACTTCGAAAGAATTACAGGGGCACATACAAGTGGAACCCATTTTTCACGTGACGGACCTTGTCGTCCGCAAAGGCGACGAACCGCTGACGTTCAACATTGGCGACGGCCTGACTCTGCTGATCACGGAGCGCGAGTCAGGCTCATCAACGCTGTGCATGACCTTGGCGGGACGATTCAAGCAGTACAGCGGCGCGATTGCACTGAGCGGGGCGGACACAACTCCACGCGAGCGCTTCAAAGACGTGGCCATGGCCGGGATGACCATGCTCGACGGCCTTGAACGCCAAATGGACACCCGCCATATCCTGCGAGAACAGATCGCCTGGAGTCAGCCCTTCTTCAAACGTGTCCCGCGTGATGTGCTGGCACACCCGAACGTCGAGCCGTGGCTAGACGTGCTCAGCCTGGAAGACCTGGACGTGTCCTGCAAGATCGGCGATTTGAGCGTGGAGGACCGGTTCCGCCTTCGCGTGCTGCTGGCGCTGGTCTCGCGGCCGGATGCGAAGGCCCTGGTGATCGACGATATTGATCAGATCCGCAGCCTCCGCCTGCGCGCGGAAGTGCTCGATGACCTGGTCAAGGTGTCCCAGCACCTGCCGGTGTTGGTCAACTCCGTCAACGAGGATCCGGATAACCACGCGGATGCGATTGTGGATCTGCGGCACGCCTTGGAGGCCTCAGAGGCCTCCAAGGACGCAAAGGAAGAGCAGGTGAACGCATGATTTCAGGCCTGAACGTAGGCACGCACTTCCGCAAACTTCTGCGGGGTGTGCTGCCGCCGCTGGCGCTCATTGCCATTACGCTGCTGCCGCTGCTTTTCGGTGGCCTGTTCGTGTGGAGTTACTGGGACCCACTGGGAAACCTGAACAAGATCCCGGTGGCATTGGTCAATTCCGATGAGGGTGCCAAAGGCCCTGATGGGCAGGAGGTACGCGCGGGCGACCAAGTGACCAAGGAGTTGCTCAAGGTTGAGCCGATGAACTTCGTGGAAGTCTCGGCGCAGGATGCCATCGAGGGCATTGGCAACGGCACGTACTACCTGGGCGTGGAGATTCCCAAGAACTTCTCCGAAGCCGCAGTGAGTGTGAACTCGGATGACCCCCATCCGGCGAAGATCAACGTGACGTTGAATAACACGAACGGCTTCATCCCCACCATGCTGGGTAACCAGGTCACGCGCGTGATGACCTCGGTGATTAGTGGGACCGTGGGCGAGCAGATTTCGCGCCAGATGTTCATGGGGTTCAACACCATCGGCGATGGCATGGACCAAGCAGGTGAAGGTGCGGACAAGCTTCACGACGGCACCGGCAAAGCCCGCGACGGCAGCCAACGCCTCGACGACGGCGCGAACAAACTCAACGACGGCGTGCAGGACGCGGTGCAGAAAGTGCCCGACCTCGTCGATGGTGTCACCCAGCTCGACGACGGAGCTCACCAGCTTAATAATGGCGCACAGCGCCTCAACGACGGTCTCGGCCAAGCCTCCGACGGTGCCGATAAACTTGCCGACGGGCTAGGCCGCCTGCGCGATGGCACCAACGAACTGGGTGCGGGTGCTGCCGCCATCGCCGAAGGCGTTGATCGAGTCACTTCCGTGGGTGATCAGATTGCCGGATTGCAGGATGCATACAACCAGATCAATGGTGCACTTGACCGCGCGATTGAGGACTTAGAGCGGGTGGGTGGCCCGGCTGCACGTGACCTTGTGGCACAAGCACGCCAGGCCCAGGAAGCAGCTGGTATTCCGGTGAACCCAGAGGCACGGCAGATGATCGATACTGCACTGGACCCGGCCACAATCACCCAGTTGCGCGCATTGAAAGACGGCGCGTTCAGGCTGTCGGATGAGCTAAATAACCCGGCTGCTCAGTTCTTGGGTGGTATCAATGCCGCTGCTGACGGTGCGCAGTCTCTGTCTAATGCTCTGCACTTGCTTCATGATGGTTCCGGGGAATTGCTCACGGGCACCTCCCAGCTCAGTGACGGCACGAGCCGCCTCGTCGTCGGCGTGCGCACGCTGTCCGAAGGTTCCAACGTTCTTTCAGACGGCACCCAACAACTTGTCGCCGGTATGGATGAGCTGAACAGCGGCCTTGTACAACTAGATGATGGCTCCGGTGAACTCGCGTTAAAACTCAACGAAGGCGCTGACCAGGTCCCGCGTTTTGACGGCAAAAAGCTCGACTCCGCCTCCTCCGTAGCCAGCTCCCCCGTCCGTCTGGAAAACGCCGGGGATGATGTCTCCCTGTTCGGCGTGGGCCTATCCCCCTTCTTCCTCTCCCTCTCTCTGTGGTTCGGCGGGCTGATCATGTTCATGGTGTTCAACCCGATTTCCCGGCGCGCCATTGACTCCGGTGTAAGCCCGCTGCGCGTGGTGTTGAGCTCCTGGATCCCCGCCGCCGCCCTGGGTGTGATTCAGGCTTTCCACCTGTGGTGGATGCAAAACCTCGTCCTCGGCGTCAATGCGGAGCACCCGGTGCAGATGTTCTTCGCCCTGGCGTACGTGGCCATCATCTTTGTCACGGCGATCCTGGCTATCTACGCCATCTTCGGGCCCTCCACCGGCCGTTTGATCACCATGATCCTCATGTCACTGCAGCTCGTGGCGTCCAACGGCCTGTACCCGCCGGAGGTGCAACCGAAGTTCATCCAGTGGGTGCACTCCTGGGACCCCATGCGGTTCTCTGTGGACCTCATGCGCCACGTGCTCTTCGGCACCGCCCCTGGGGATCACCGCGTCACCGTTGCTCTCACCGTGCTCACCTCGGTGGGTGTGGTGTCCTTCCTCATCGCCATGGCTGGCTTCTGGAAGGAACGCGTCGTGGTGGACAAGCACATCCACCCCGAACTCGAGGTCTAACACTCGTAGAGCAGCTTCGACGAGTGTTATCTCAGCCGCCCCCTCATGACGCCGGTGCCCCATGTCACGTGAATAAAGTGATACCCACGTTGACTCAGGTAGGTGCAAGGCTCGGGGTTGGGGTGCAAACCATGATGAATGAACTGCAATAAACGAATTCAAATAAGCCAGGTCGCGGCTCGCCGACTAGGTAGCTGCCCGCGAATCCACCTGGTTTATTGCAGTTCATTCATTGCAGTCTGCGTTGTGGGGCCACGCATCCGATAGCGGGCACCACCCCGCAGGCGCACGCGCTAGGACAGAATCTCCCGCAGGAACGGCACCGAATCCACTGTGGACATGTTCACCGTCCCACCGTGATCAGCCGGGTACCACTTGACCACAACCTTCTGGTTCCGCTCCGAACCGATAAACTGCCGCAGCCACATCTCTGAGTTCAGAATGAGCCCGATCGGGGTGGGCACGTCCTGGTCTTGGAGACCGTGGCCGAGGAACACCGGCTTGTCATATCCAGCGACGGGGGTGCCCATGAGGTCACGCGTCGCCTGTTCCAGACCGGGAACGCTGCGTAGTGGCTTGGAAAACGCCCGCGCCAGGTTCGTCCCCGCTGCCGCGTCCCGGACCTCCTGGAAGCAGCTCTTCTTCGCCTCCGTGAGCATGCGCTTCCCGTCTTCCGTCAGCACCGAATCCAGATCCACGTGCGGGTAGGCCTCTTGCACCGCTGTCAGAATGTACAGCCCATAGGTGCTCAGCGCCGCTGGCAGTGGCACCGGAGGGAAGGTGGGCCCACCAGCGATGATGATCTCCTCCACGTATGCCGGCGCGCCCGTGGCCACCGCACCGCGGTAGTCCAAGCCGAGCTGCTGGCTGCGCGGCGTCGCACGGTGCGCCACGTGCAGCGCCACTCCCCCGCCCTGCGACTGCCCAATCACGGCCCACCGCTTAGCCAGCACCGATCCATCCGGTCCCTGCGTGCCCGCCATCGCGTGCGCCGCCGCCACGGAATCCACCACGTTCGCCGCCGCGACCTTGCCGTTCAGGTAGCTGTGCAGCCCCGGCGAATCCAGCCCCACATAATCCGTGGCCACGATCGCGTACCCCTCGTCGAGCCAACGGTTGAGGTACTCCGCATCACGCGCCGATCGTGCGTTTATCGACGGCGCACACTCATCCCCCAACCCCACCGTCCCATGCGCCCACGCCAGCACCGGCCAACCGTCCTCGGGTTTCTCCCCCTTGGGCAAGAACACTGCTCCGGTGCTCGTCGCTGGTTGTCCGTGCTGATCCACCGTCGTGTACGCCACCCTGAACTGCTTCGATGCGCTGCTCAACCCCACTCGCGCATCCAGTGGCACCTCCGCCAGGACGGTGCCGGGCTCACCACTCGGCGCCACCGCTGGCAGACCACTGCGGTACACCGCTGTTTCGCGCGGAGCCACGTCCCGCATCGGCTCCCCCGCCTTCACCGAGGACATCGGCGTCAGATCCGCCACCGACCCAAATGGTGTGGCCGCCGCCTCCGGCACCAAACCCGTCACCCCGAGGCCAATGGTCAAGCTGACCGCAGCAACCGTCGATAAGCTTCTGCGCATATTTCCACCCTTCTAGATTTTGTGCATGAAATTTTCTTTCTTTGTACCCAAAACCCGGCGCGCGCGAGGCCACTTTGCACAACCCCGCCTCAAACTGCGAATCAAAGTCCGAAAGAGGATGAACACTTTGACAGTTTCGTTCACAGTGTGGACCGGCCAGGCCCCTTCAGCCACGTTAAAGATCCAAGCCGGCCTCCAACGCGGCGACGGCGAGGAGGGTGCGGTTGGTTATCCCTGTTTTAGCAAAGATGCGTTTGAGGTACGTGCGCACGGTCTCGGGTTCCACGACGAGGGCGGCGGCGATATCGCGATTACTCATGCCACGGGAAAGGAGGCGGATGACTTGGCGTTCACGGTCACTGAGGGGCACACGCAGGAGCGCAGCGCGGGTGGTGTTCTTGTCATGTGCCTGGGACTGCATTGTGTCGAGGACCCGGCGTGCTACTTCGGGGGCTAGGCACGCATTGCCCTCAAGAACTGCGTCAATGCCGGCGAGTACATCGCGGGGCGAGCAGTTCTTCAGAAGGAAGCCGGCGGCACTGAGCCGTAGTGCGGGTTCGACGTAGCGTTCCTCGTTGAATGCGGTGAAAACAATTACTTTCGTCTTCTGGGTATCTACCGCGCCGAGGACCCCCAGCCCGTCCAGTTCGGGCATGCGCATGTCCAGGAGCGCAACAGCGGGTTGGCGCAGGTTGATTTGCCGGACGGCCTCCGCACCGTCGCTGGCTTCGCCGACCACATGGAGGTGCTCGGTCAGGTCGATGGCGCGGTGGTAGATGGTGCGGAGTTCGGAGTTGTCATCCGCAAGCACAATGGTGTGACGGGTCATGCTTGTACTTGCCTTTCAGGCGTGACGGGAAGGCAGACCTCCGCGCTAAACAAGCCGTCCACGCAGCCCCACCGCGCGCTCCCGCCGAGGGCTTCCGCGCGAGCCGTGAGGTTCATCAATCCTCCGCCCCGGGCTGGGTCGACGGCGTTTGTACAGCGCACCACCCATTGCCCGTCACAGTGTTCAAAATGCAGGGCGCATTGCTTGTTAGCGCCATATTGCCTCACATTCCTCACCATCTCCTGCACAATTTGCACGGGTATCTCACCTCCGGGAATTGAACCGTGGACAGTGATGTCTAAACCAGCAGCCCGGTCGGCAGCGATGACCTCGTGGATGGTCAGCGCAGCGGTGGATTCAAGCGAACCACCCGAGCTTTCCCCGCTACCGGTGTAGGCCTCCACGATCTGACCCAGCGCGGTAAAAGCGGCTTCGGCATGCCGGTCAATGCGGGTGAGGCAGTCTTGAATCCCCGCGCTCTGGGCCACCTGTGGTGACATCAGTAACAGCCCTGTTTCAGCCCGGATGATAGACATGCTGTGGCCTATGCCGTCATGCAGTTCACGGGCGGTATGCTGCGCAAACGCGACTTCGGTTTCGCGGGTATCCAGGTGCCGCTGGTGGCCCTCGGCCTCAGCGATGATCAGGCTGACCAGCACTGCCACCGGTGCAGCGCCCAGTACCCCGACACCGTCGACAGCGATGAGCGCACTTGCGATGACTGCGACCCACAGGGCAGGCAGCCAGCGCCGGATGGCGCGCCAATGTTCAACCGCGATGGGGATGAGGCTCCACGAAAAAGCAATGAAAGGGTCATTGATACTGCCGAGCGACCAGCCCACAACCGTCGCGACAAACACCACCACCGGAACCGCCCGTGGCCACCGTCTTCTCAGCGCAACCGCAACCGCAACACCAACGCACAGCGCAACACTGCCCACGGTGTAACCCCCACGCGGGAGCCAAAGCCAGGTGGTGATGAGGGTGGCCACGGAGGCGTCGATAAGCAATGAAAAGCGATTCATCATTGAGCCAGAAGAGAAAGCAACGAGAAGGAGTTCATCCCTGCATGCAGCAGAAATGACAGAACAATACCACCCTTCCAAGCGATCAGCCCGAAACCAAGCCCTGCAAAAATATGCGGCACCACAAACACCAACTCGGCAGCTGTCAATCCATCGGCGTGCACCAGTCCGAAGATGAGCGATGACGCAGCAATCACCCACACAGGCGACCACCAACGTAGAAACAGTCGCATCAAAAACGCGCGGAAGAACAACTCCTCCCCCAGAGGGCCGGCAACACCCATCCACAACAGGCTGACCGGCGCCGGAAGACGTGAGAACACATCACCCACTGCGGCATCGTTGCGCAACACATAATCGTCCAACCCCAGGACGCCGTGCAGCACGCTGAAAACCAGACTGCCCACCAGCAGCGCTCCGAAGAAAAGCCCCAAAGCTTTGAGCATTATCGACGGTCCCCGCACCACCTCTCGCACACCCCGCGCATCATGCCTAATCACACCCCAAAACGCCCACACCCCAACGCACGCGATGAACACATTGGCCGGCGCAGCAACGGGTGGTTCAACGCGTAAGAAATAGCCGCGCACACCCCACGCCACATACACAGTGGCAAAAACCCACATCCCCGGCGTAATCCGTGTCGACGCGAAAGCCGGAATCCATTGCGCATTGAGCTTCTTCACCATGGATGTCAGCTAACCGGCCGCCCTCCCGCGTCGGCGTCCCCCGAAAGGGGACAATTTCTAAGTCTGGTACGCGCAGGCGAGGGTCGGGGGAGAATGCGGAAACCCGCCAGCCAATCACGGCTGACGGGTTCCACGTGCTGTGGAGCATAGGAGAATCGAACTCCTGACCTCCTCCTTGCAAGGGAGGCGCTCTACCAATTGAGCTAATGCCCCTTTGTTCCGAATTGGTGGGCCTAGCAAGAATCGAACTTGCGACCTCATCGTTATCAGCGATGCGCTCTAACCGACTGAGCTATAGGCCCGCTCGGAACTTCTAGAACATTACCCAGGCGACCCGCACAAACACAAATCGCCTGGTTAGCGTCCTAAACTGCGTGTGTTTTTCGGTTGTTAGCCAGCTGCACGTCAACGCCACCGACAAGTCCGGTGAGGGCGTTGTAGATGTAGGCGGTGAGCGGGGCCAGTAGTGCCACGAACATCACGCCGATGGCGCCGAGGAGAGCGGCGATCGCGAGGACGAACGGGAAGTTAATCGCCGTGTCCCCACCTACGCCGCTGATCAGGGAGTTCATGGAGTCGACGACGCCGAAGGCGTCGACGGCTATGTACAGAATTGTTACCGCGATGAGCCACGCGGCGAAGCCGACGAGCGCCATGCAGATGCTGATTTTGAAGGCGCTCATCGGGTCGACCTGCGTTACGGTCACTTTGCGTGAAGCCATGGGTTACTCCTTAGATTCCGAAGCAGACTCCGCCGGTGCGGACTCGGAAGACGTGGGAGCAGCACCCGCCACGTCCTCGAGGGTCTTTTCGCCCTTGGCTACTGCGGTGGCTTCTTCTTCGCCTTCGTCTTCGACGTTGACGTCGATGGCCAGCAGGTCAACATCGTCGGCAAGATCCACGAGGCGGACGCCCATGGTGGCGCGCGAGGACGGGCGGATCTGGTTGACTTCGGTGCGGATGACGCCGCCGGCGGAGGTGATGGCGAAGATCTGGTCGTCTTCTTCCACGGCCAGGGCGCCGATGAGCTTGCCGCGCTTCGGGGTGTACTTGAAGGTCATGACACCAAGGCCACCGCGGCCTTGCGGGGAGTATTCCTCGATCGGGGTGCGCTTGCCGTAGCCGCCGGAGGTGGCCACGAGGAGGTAGTCGCCGTCCTTAACGGTGGTCATGGCCAGCAGTTGGTCGTCGCCGCGGAAGCGCATGCCCTTCACGCCGGCGGTTGCGCGGCCCATGGGGCGCAGCTGGTCATTGTCCGCGGTGAAGCGGATGGCCTGGCCCTGTTCGGAAACGAGCAGGATGTCGCTGTCTTCGCTGACCAGGGATGCACCGATGAGGGCGTCGCCTTCGTTGAGGTTGATGGCGATGAGGCCGGCGGAGCGCGCGGACTCGTAGTCGGTCAGCCGGGATTTCTTCACACGACCGTCGCGGGTGGCCAGGACCAGGTACGGGGCGTCCTGGTAGGTCTGGATTTGGATGATCTGCGCGATCTTTTCTTCCGGTTGGAATTCCAGCAGGTTGGCCACGTGTTGGCCGCGTGCGGTGCGGCCGGCCTCCGGCAGTTCGTACGCCTTCAACCTGTAAACACGGCCGAAGTTGGTGAAGAAGAGGATCCAGTCGTGGGTGGAGCAGATGAAGAAGTTCTTCACCACGTCGTCCTGCTTCAGCTCAGCGCCGCGCACGCCCTTGCCGCCGCGTTTCTGCGACTTGTAGGCGTCCACCTTGGTGCGCTTGGCGTAGCCAGTGGAGGTGATGGTGACCACGACGTTTTCGCGCGCGATGAGGTCTTCTTCGGTCACATCGCCGGTTGCGGCGACGATTTGGGTGCGGCGTTCATCACCATGCTTATCGACGACCTCCTTCAGCTCCTCCGCCACAATCGCCCGCTGACGCTCCGGCTTGGCCAGGATGTCTTTGTAGTCGGCGATCTCGGCCTCAATTGCGGCGAGGTCATCGACGATCTTCTGGCGTTCCAGGGCTGCCAGGCGGCGCAGCTGCATGGCGAGGATGGCGTCGGCTTGGATCTCGTCAACGTCGAGAAGCTTCATCAGGCCTTCGCGTGCTTCGTCGACCGTTGGGGAACGGCGGATGAGCGCGATGACCTCGTCGAGCATGTCCAGCGCTTTGACCAGGCCGCGCAGGATGTGCGCGCGCTTTTCCGCTTCGTCGAGGCGGAACTGGGTGCGGCGGACGATGACCTCGATTTGGTGGGCCACGTAGTAGCGCAGCATTTGGTCGAGGCGGAGGGTGCGGGGCACGCCGTCCACAAGCGAGAGCATGTTGGCGCTGAAGTTGGATTCCAGCGGCGAGTGCTTGTACAGGTTGTTCAGCACAACGCGCGGCACGGCGTCGCGCTTGAGGGTGATCACGATGCGCATGCCCACGCGGTCGGAGGATTCGTCCTCGATCTTGGAGATGCCGGTGAGCTTGCCCGCGGAGACCTGCTCGGCGATGCCGGAGATGAAGTTATCCGGGTTGACGTTGTACGGCAGCTCCGTGATCACGATGACCTGGCGCGTGCCCACTTCCTCGATCTCGCTGACACCACGCATGCGGATGGAGCCGCGGCCGGTGGTGTAGGCATCCTTGATGCCCTGGTCACCGACTATGAGGCCGGCGGTGGGGAAATCCGGACCCTTGACGCGTTCCATGCACGCATCGAGCGTGGTCTTCTCATCCGCGTCGTGGTTGTCCAGAATCCAGTAGATGGCCTCCGCCAGCTCGCCCAGGTTATGCGGCGGGATGTTGGTGGCCATACCCACGGCGATACCGGAAGATCCGTTGAGCAGCAGGTTCGGAACACGGGACGGCAGCACGTCCGGCTCCTGCGCCTTGCCGTCATAGTTCGGGGAGAAATCGACGGCGTTCTCACGGATATCGCGCACCATCTCCATGGACAGTGGCGTCATCTTGCACTCCGTGTAACGCATGGCCGCCGGGCCGTCATTACCGCGGGAGCCGAAGTTACCTTGGCCGTCTACCAGCGGGTAGCGCATGACCCACGGCTGGGCGAGGCGCACCAGCGTGTCATAAATAGCGGAGTCACCGTGCGGGTGGAACTGACCCATCGTGTCAGACACCGGGCGCGCGGACTTTACATAAGAACGCTCCGGGCGGTAGCCGGAGTCATACATTGCGTAGATGATGCGGCGGTGCACCGGCTTCATGCCGTCGCGCACGTCAGGTAGTGCGCGGCCGACGATGACGCTCATGGCGTAGTCGATGTAGCTGGTCTGCATCTCCTCATTGATGTCAATGGGGAGGATGCGGTCGCCGGCCTCACCGCCGAAGATATCGTCACTCAAGGTGTTGGCCTTTCGGTTAGAGATAGATCCTCTAGGCAGTTTACGCGCCTTCTGCGCCTTTGGGCCCACGCCATGCGGTATCAGAGTGATACCATCGCTCCATGGCTATGACGCTCAGGTTGTCCGCTGAAGAGGATCGCGCCCTCGTTCTACTCGCCAGTGCGTGGGGTTGCAGCAAGCAAGAAGCAGCGAAGCGCTCCATCGCCATTGCCGCCTCCAGATTGCTTGACGACGCCTCCGTGCACTCCCTCGCCCAACACACCATCCCCGGCCGCCCCGCCTTGGCCGCCCGCATCCGCCGGGCGCGGCCGCATGAGGCGGAGTAAAACGCTGAGCCGATGACTCCCCTTAGTCCCGAACAACTGCTCATCATCGCTGATGAGGCCTGCGCGAAGTGGTCCACCGCCGTTCGTAGTTTCTCCGCTATCTGCGCTGCCGCTGCCATCCCCGGCGCACGGATCGAAGGCATCCCCGTCTTCGACTCCCCCACCGCAGCCGCCACTGCTCTTGCCCGCGGCATCGAACGCCTGGAACCGCTCACGGCTTTTAACAAGGAGTTCGCCATTGTCGCCACGGAAATCTACCTGCGCCGCTAACACCGGCTGGTACACCTGATCACTTTCAGCGGCAATCTCTCCGGGGTAAGATCCCTGGCATGAAGAAGCTCACGTCTACTGCCCTAGCAGCCGCACTGTCCGCGTCCCTCTCCGCATCCCTGCTGGTCGCCCCCACCGCTGTAGCTGCTGAGCAGACCACCAGCAGCTCCACCGACTCCGTACGGAAGAACAAGGACAATGCCGGGGAACTTCCACCGGGAGTGGAGCTGCCGGAACAGCCACCATTTGGCAGCGCCTACACCGGTCTCGCACCACTGTCCCTGTTCCTCGCCTTCGCCGCCACAGCAGGTGTGCTGGTGCTGGTCGCCCAGATCCCGCCGGTAAAGGCAGAGTTGGATCGCCTCAAGGAGCAGTTCCTCCCACCGCAGCAGCCTCAGAACCGCTAAATCCCCGGATCTCCCGGGCCCTACATACCCCCGTGTGGCGTATCCACGATCAGCCTGTTACATTTGTTGCTGTTGTGGTTGCAGTGACTGGTGTTAAATAGCCAAGTGGAACTGTGGCGGAAGAACTGCAACTTAACCTTTCAGTCCCGCTGGCCGAGTTGGTCAGCGGGACTTTCTCGTGCAGCCCCCGGAACTACCCCCGAAGCACCCGACCGAGCCCTGATTATGTCCTCACGGACGGGAAGTCCTTAAAGTAAAGATCATGACTGATTTGAACTCACTCCTTGAAGGCCCCGTCCGCGAAAAGGTCGTGGCAAGTCTCGTTGCCCTGGCAGAAAAGACCACGGACAACTTGTCTGGACTCACCGGTATGGCAGTGAAGTCGGCGCTGGCTGCCGCGAAGAAAGCTGACGCAGACGCACTGACAAAGGGCATCCAGCAGGTGCTGCCCAGCATTGTGAAGGAACTCAACCCGCATTGGGCCACCTACAAGGGCGACGCGGGCCAGAACGATTTCGGCGCCTACCTCGCGGCACATAAGGATGAGGTGACTGACTCAGTACTCAAGATCGGCGATGCGTTTGCAGACAAGGCACCGGCTGCAGTGGGCAAGGTGTACTCCTCCATGCGTGGAAAGATCGCCGGCATTGTGACACCGGCGCTGCCGGAGCTGGGCGAGGTCCTGGAAGAACACGCTCAGGCATAATCGCCACCTAAATAGGCCCATGGCTACCAGGAGCTTGGTAGCCTAAGCCTTTGTAAGACACGGGGTGCCGCACACAGGCGGCTGAGATCACACCCGTTGAACCTGATCGAATTAGTATTCGCGGAGGAATTGTCTGTGACTGACACACGTGTACCTATAACACGCATACCTAACGTTCTAACTATTGCCGGCACGGACCCATCGGGCGGGGCCGGCATCCAAGCTGACCTGAAGGCGTTTTCAGCCGCGGGCGCTTATGGCATGAGCGTCATCACCGCTGTTGTGGCTCAGAACACCCAAGGCGTGCGCTCCATCCGAACGATGGACCCGGACTTCGTCTTTGACCAAGCAGCAGCAGTGTTCGAGGACGTTCAGGTGGATGCAGTGAAGATTGGCATGGTGGCCAACGCCGGCATCATCGAAGCAATCACGAAAGCCTTGGACACATACACCGACCGGGCAACCTGCCCGGTGGTTCTTGACCCGGTGATGGTGGCTAAAAGTGGGGATAGTTTGCTCGACGCGGATACGGAAGGCGCATTGCGTGAGCAGCTGGTGCCCCGCTCCACGTTAATTACACCGAATCTGCCCGAAGCGTCCGTGCTCCTCGGTTTGGAGGGGGAGATGGATGGGGTGGATGAGATGCGAGGGAACGTCGATAAGCTTCTTGCTCTTGGGTGTGACTGGGTGCTGCTCAAAGGCGGCCACCTGGAGGGACACACGAGTGAGCTGAGCACCGACATCTTGGCGGGCCCGGACACGCGCGTCGAACTGACCGCCCCGCGCATTGCCACAACGAATGATCACGGCACTGGTTGCACGTTGTCCGCCGCCATCGCCGCGCGTTTGCCGCGCATGGACATGGAGCCCGCGGTGCGTGAGGCAAAAGAATACCTCACGGCGGCGCTCAAGCACGCTGACCAGCTCAATGTGGGCCAAGGCCACGGCCCTGTCCACCACTTCCACAATCTTTGGGGGAACAATGCCTAGATTCACAGAAGAATTGCGCGACGCTCACCGCGAAACGTGGGACGCCGCCATCAATCACCGCTTTGTGCAGGAGCTTTTTAGCGGCACGATCCCCAACAACGTCATGGCCGGCTACCTGGTGCAGGACTACCGCTTTTTGGACAGTTTCCTGCAGTTGCTCGGCGCAGCGGTGTCCACGGCGGACGATCTTGCCCCACGCCTGCGTCTGTCCCAGTTCATCGGCGAGGTCGCCGGGGATGAGAACACGTACTTCCTGCGCTCTTTTGAGGCGCTGGGTGTGACCGAGGAGCTGCGTGCCAACACTCCGGACTCCCCCGCGTGCGTGGGATTCACCGGCCTGATGCGCGAGGCAGCGGAGACCCGCTCCTACGCCGCGGCACTTGGTGTGCTCGTGGTGGCGGAATGGCTCTACCTCGACTGGGCCATCAAGGCCCCGGAAAAACGCCCGGAGAGCTTCGTGCACAACGAGTGGATTGAGCTGCACGATTACCCGGAATTCCACGACCTCGTGGCCTTCCTCCGCAGTGAGGTGGACCGCCTGGGCCAGCGCAGCGAGGACGATCGCAAGATCATCAGCGACTATTTTGGCCGTGCCGTGGCACTTGAACTGGACTTTTTCAATAATTCCTACGAGCAACCCCTCGAGGTTTAAGACGATGAATCTTCTGGAGCTACTCAAGCAGGATGCCCCCGAGTGGGACGCGTACATTCACCACAAGTTCGTGGAGGACCTCGGCCAGGGCACGCTGCCACTGCCGGTCTTCCAGGATTACCTGGTGCAGGACTACCTCTTCCTCGTGCAGTACGCCCGCGCTAACGCGCTGGCCGCCTATAAGGCCCGCACCCTGGGTGAGGTGGAATCAGCCGCACAAGGTCTGTCCGCCACCATCCATGAGACGAATCTGCACCGCCGCCTGACGGAGCGCTGGGGCATCACCAGCGAGGAACTCGACTCCGCGCCGGAGAAGCAGGCCACCGTCGCCTACACCCGCTACGTGCTGGACACCGGCATGGCTGGGGATTTGCTGGAGCTGCAGATCGCCCTGGCCCCCTGCCAGATCGGCTACGCCGAAATTGGCACCTACCTGGAGCCGAAGCTCGCCGCAGACCCGGATCATCCGTACGCCGAGTGGATCCAGGAGTACTCCGGCGACGATTTCCAGAATCAGGCCAAGTACATGACCTCGCTTCTCGACGATCTCTTGGCCACCCCCGCCACCAACATCACGGGCACGAAACGCTACGAGCGCCTCCTGGATATCTTCCGCACCGCCACCCGCCTGGAAGCGGACTTCTGGCAGCAGGCCCTCGACGCGCAGTAGATACCCGCACCGCCCAACCTGTAGAGGCTTGAACAGCTTCTACTGAGCCTCTATAGAGCCTCCACGAAGCGATCTAGTCGGTCCGCAACCCGCCCCGGTGTGCGCGCCCAGCGCGTGTGCCCAAGGCCACCGTTGATCTGTTCAACGTGAACAAGATCCGGGTTGAACTTTTCGGCCAGCCACGCGGCGGAGGCCAAAGTGCAGTCCTCATCATCCGTGAACCGGGTGAGCAAGATAGGCACGGTGACCTCTTTCATCCTTGCCTCATAATCCATGTCCTGCCCCCGCAGATTGGCCAACGAATTTCTGTGGCAGAACCTCGTCCACTCACGCACATGCACATCTGACTGGCGGCCGTACCCAGGCAGATCCACCCGCCCCGCTGGCCAGAACCCAAAGAGCGTGGACACCGCCGACATGAACAAACTGCCATAGGCCACCCGGCGACGATCCGCACCCACAAAGCCTTCCACGTACGGGCTACCGGCACCCACACCCATCATTCCCACCACGTTCAGCTCCTTTGCCTCTGGACGGGCAAGGAACAATGACCCCACCTGGCCGCCCATGGAATGAACCAGAAGCAATGTCGGATAATCCTCCGGCAGATCCAACGCTTCCTTCGCTGCCCGGATAGTTATTGGGTAATCTTGCGACGCAGTGTCATGGTAGCCCCAGCGCGATCGGCGCGTCGCCTTCGCGTTACTCCTCCCCTGCCCGCGGAGCTCCCCAATCACCACCGGGTAGCCTCTGTTGGCCAACTCCTGTGCCGTCGGCCGAAAATACCGTGCTCCCATGCCAAAGCCCGGCCAAATAGCCACCAGTGGCTTTGGCTCCTTCCCCACCACACGTTGTGGCGGGAAGACATACACCGGTGACATCGTTCCATCCGGTAGAACAACAGGGGCATCAACGAAGATGTAGTCGTTCGACTGACTGGTTTCGCGCATGTGGATAGTGTGCCAGATCACACACGTCGATAAGACAAACGGCCGCCCAAGCATCTGCTTGAACGACCGTTGAGCTATCAGCCGGCGAGAAACCGCCTCACTGGGCAGTGCCTAGAACGGCTCACTTAGCAAACTCATCTGCGCTGTCGTGGGAGGAACCATCTTCAGAAGACCCATCACCCTTGATGGAGGTCTTCGCTTCACCGACCTCATTGCTGCACCAGTCAAACAGGACGAAACCTGCGGCAACCAGCGCCAGGATCACACCAGCACCCTGACCCAACTTCTGCACCATCGGATCATTCACAAACCCCTGCAACTGACCATTGGCCTCATTCAGACGACGACCAATCTCACCGAACTGCTCACCGTACTGCTCATTGACCCGATCGTGCCTCTCACCAATACGACCATGCACACCATGATCATCAGAATTATTCTGCCCGTGACGACGCATCTCCTCTTGCACACGAGCATTAATCTGCTGGTTCAAACCATCCAACTGG
>NZ_JRNG01000032.1:0-1141 GCF_000759055.1 Corynebacterium tuscaniense DNF00037
GAAGCAACGCGCCGTAATCGTAATGCTCGATGAACGCGAATCCGACGGTCCGAATGAGCTACCCGAAGTGGACAAACCCGCAAGCTCAGAGGACTTCCTAGGTTCGGAGGAATCAGACGGCTCAGAGGAACCAGAAGACTCTGAGGAAGCAGATGGCTCAGACGATTCTGCCGGTCCACTTCCGGGTGTGTCCGGTACCTCAGTATCGGGTCCCTTCTCATCTACGATTTCAATGTCGGTCTCCTGCGTAACCTCGACCGTGGACGGTGTTGCCGAGGCCTCAGAACTGAAGGGGCCAACCACATTAACTGCCCCCAATGCCAAAGAGACAACAGATGCAGCAGCGATCCATTTACGGGTAGTCGGGCGCACGCCCTGGGTTGATGTAGCCATAATTACTCCTTTTAACTTTTCTTTAACTTTTATGCACCACACATGGGAGCCTCATCACGGATATCTATATTCACTGTGCCAAATAATTACTCGCTTAGCCAACTATTAAGCGAAAAAGGCCCAGATTACTGCACAAAGAAAAAGCGCGACAAGCCCGGCTGATCACACTCAGATCTCAAAAGGGTTGGTCACTGCTGGTGCCTGCACAATCTCCAGTGACACACATCAAACAGAATCTTTTTATGAGGTTTGCCACTCCCAATTAATATAGAACTCTAAGGACAAAGTAAGCAAGGCTTTCGTTCGATGTGCCCGCCGGTGCACATTGTCTGCGCACATACTAAAGCTCCCCGTTAGTTCGGGCCTGATCTCTCAGTCCAGCTAACGGGGAGCACCAGTACGTAGATCGGGAATGATCCCGCCTTACTGATCAGTTCCTAGAGCGACTTCTCATTCTTCAGATGATCCACCGCCTTTGATGGAGGTCTTCGCCTCTCCGAGAGGGCTACCACACCAGTCATACAACACCGCACCAGCAGCAACCAACGCCAAAATCACACCAGCAGCCCGACCCAACTTCTGCACCATCGGATCATTCACAAACCCCTGCAACTGACCATTGGCCTCACTCACACGACGAACAACCTCATTAAACTGCGGATTCTCATACCCTGCATGCCCACGCCCAACATCAGGGATGTGACGACCAATCTCACCCTGAATCTGAGCATTCAAACCATCCAACTGA